>JALRJD010000295.1 GCA_023255165.1 Porticoccaceae bacterium
CGGTGGACAGCAGCGATCCGACGTCATTGATTGGCCTACCGCTGATCAAGCTTACTCAACTGCTGCGCAAATTTACGATCACCATACCCTGACATTCAGGAATATAAAAAAGTGCATTAACGCTCACACTTAGAGCAGAGAGTTTTTAATGTCGGCAAATAGATCCAGACAGGCCAACGGCTCAAAAGCGCGCAACCGGTCAACATGATGCGCACCATAACTCACCGCGATGCGCGGCATATTAATCGTTGCCGCCATCTCCATATCAAACTCGGTATCACCCACCATCACCGCCTGGTCCGGATTGAGATCAAATTCTTCGAGCAGCTGTTCAAGCATAAGCGGGTGCGGCTTTGAGATAGTCTCGTCCGCACAGCGGCTGCTATCAAAGAAACTCTTCATATCCAGACTGGTTAACACTCTGTCGAGACCCGCCCTGCTCTTCCCGGTCGCCACAGCCAGGTGATAACCCTGCTCTTTCAGATGCTGCAAAGTCTCTTCAACGCCAGGGAAAAATGGACAGGGGCTGCCATCTTCGGAACGGAAGTGTTGCGAATAACTGGTCTGTAAAGCGAACAGCTGATCACGTTTGGCGCCGGGGAAAAGTCGAGTTGCCGCCTCGGTCAGGCCGAGACCAATAATTTCCTTGACCTCATCGTAGCTCGGCACCTGCAGTTGATGATCACTGGCCGCGCGCTGCATGGAACTGGCAATGCGCGCCACGGAATCGGACAACGTGCCATCCCAGTCAAAAATCAGCAGCTTGAATTTACTGCTATCGAACTCTCTCACAGCTTTGTCACCACTTTAGCAAGATCGTCGGGCAACGGCGCCTCAACCTCTACCCAGTCGCCGGACAATGGATGTTTGAAGCGCAAACTGCTGGCATGCAGAAACAGTCGCTTCAGGCCAGTTTCTTTGAGGCTTTCGTTAAAATGTTCATCGCCATATTTACTGTCGCCAGCCAGCGGCTGCTGAGCAAACTGACAGTGCACCCTGATCTGGTGAGTTCTGCCGGTTTCCAGTTTGATATCCAGCAATGTGGCCGCGGCAAACTGCTGCAGAACTTTAAAGTGGGTCACCGAGGCTTTACCCGAGGCATCAACACGCACCATGCGCTCACCGGACTGCAGTGTATTTTTTCGCAGCGGCGCATTGATGGTGCTCTTGCCCTTTGGCCAGCGCCCCTTGGCCAGTGCGGTATAGCGCTTTTCGATTTGATTGCGCTGCATCGCCTGCTGCAATTCAAGCAGTACCGAGCGCTTCTTGGCCAGCATCAGGCAGCCTGAGGTTTCACGATCCAGACGATGCACGAGTTCAAGAAAGCGCAGCTCCGGGTGTTCTGCGCGCAGCGCCTCAATCGCGCCAAGAGAGACACCGCTGCCGCCGTGCACAGCCAGACCGCTGGGCTTGTTGATAATCAGCAGGCCATCGTCTTCAAATAACACATTATCGGCCAAATACTGCTTTAGCTGACGGCCCACCGCAGGAGCTTCACCGCGCTCGGCTATCCTGATTGGCGGCAGGCGAACGATATCGCCCTCTTTCAGCCGACTGTCAGCTTTGACGCGACCTTTATTAACCCGCACCTCACCCTTGCGCAACAATCTGTAGATTCGCGACTTGGGAACCCCTTTGAGGGTTTTAATCAGAAAATTATCCAGTCGCTGGCCTGACTGCTCAGGGCCAATATCGACAAAGGATACCTGGTTGAAGGGTTGTTCAATGGACATAAAGGCGGCTTGTTGTAGTCAATGGTTATAGTGAATGGCTGAAGTGATGGGCGGCATTGTACCTAGCGGCGACGGTCATCCCAACTAAATTATCCAATTACATTGAAACCATGGGGCTTTGTTGTTACATTGCCGCTCGAGTTCCCCCTGCCCAGCATAAAAGAGTCGCTGCCCAGGGGTTGAACAGGTCGCCAAAAGCACCGACACCGTAAATCTGCCAAGTTACTCGACAGGGTGTCACCGCCAAGCGAATTAAAGAATATACGAGAGTCTGGCCATAGGGGCCGACACTCAATGACAGCTGAGCAAGCTGCAGCGAAAAGACAAGAAAGTTTTGGTTATACAGGTTAACCGCAATTGAGAGAGACCTTTCCAATTAGCATGGTGCTAAACAAACAGCATAATGCCCCAGGCAATTCCCTCTTAAAGTAAAACGCCACAAATCAACGATAACTCTTTGTAATTTAAATATTTTTAAAGAGTTGGATATAGACGAAACGGCTGTTCGATTAACCGGATACAAGCTACTGAAAAATGGATAGTACCCTAAAAGACCGCGCCTAAAGCCGGTTTAGTCGGGTAAAAAAGGAGTACCTGGCACACTGCGTTTCACGCACTGCGCCGCAATTTATTATTCCTTTTCGATATCTATAGAAAGTCCCTTGATTCATCACACCTCCTCTTGACCCTTTTCACTTCTGCTGCTCATCACAACAAGCAAAGGTGAATTATGAAACGTATGTTAATTAATGCTTCGCACACTGAAGAAGTGCGCGTCGCAATGGTCGATGGTCAGAAACTCTACGATCTGGATATCGAAAACCGCACAAGAGAACAAAAGAAAGCCAATATTTATAAAGGCAAGATCACACGAGTAGAGCCTAGCCTGGAAGCGGCATTTGTCGATTACGGCGCAGAGCGTCACGGCTTCCTCCCGCTCAAAGAAATTTCCCGCGAATACTTTAAAAACAAAACCTCCGACGGCGGTCGCGTCAAAATTCAAGATGCTATCCGCGAAGGCCAGGAAGTCTTTGTTCAGGTAGAAAAAGAAGAGCGTGGTTCCAAAGGTGCGGCTCTGACAACTTTTATCAGCCTAGCCGGACGTTATCTGGTATTAATGCCCAACAATCCACGTGCCGGCGGTATTTCACGTCGCATTGAAGGCGACGAGCGCGCCGACCTGCGGGAAGCCATGCGCGGCCTGGAAATTCCCGACGGCATGGGCGCTATCGTCCGCACTGCCGGCATTGGCCGTGCCACCGAAGAACTGCAGTGGGATCTCGACTACCTGCTGCAACTGTGGAATACCATCAAGGCAGAAGCTGAAGGCGCCAAGGCACCGCACTTCCTGTTCCAGGAGAGCAACGTTATTGTCCGCGCTATCCGCGACTATCTGCGGCAGGATGTTGGCGAAGTGATTGTCGATAGCCAGGACGCCTACAACCTCGCGGCAGCATTTATTGGCACAGTGATGCCCGACTTCACCAACAAGGTGAAGTTCTATCAGGAACAGATTCCGCTGTTTAACCGTTACCAGATTGAGAACCAGATCGAAACAGCCTTCCGTCGTGAAGTTAGCCTGCCCTCTGGCGGCTCAATTGTTATCGACGTTACCGAGGCCATGGTCTCCATTGACATCAACTCAGCCCGCGCCACCAAAGGTGGTGATATCGAAGAGACCGCATTTAACACCAACAAAGAAGCAGCCGAGGAGATCGCCCGCCAGCTGCGTCTGCGTGATGTCGGCGGCCTGATCGTTATCGACTTTATCGATATGCTCAACGCCCGCCATCAGAAGGAAGTGGAAAACACCATCCGTGACGCCCTCAAGATCGACCGTGCGCGCGTTCAAGTTGGTCGGATCTCACGCTTCGGACTGCTCGAGATGTCTCGGCAGCGCCTGCGCCCTTCCCTTGAAGAAACCATGTCCAAGATCTGCCCGCGCTGTAAGGGCCAGGGCACCATCCGCGGCACACGCTCTCTGGCACTTTCGATCCTGCGTCTGATTGAAGAAGAAGCCCAGAAAGAGTTTAGTAAAGAGATTCGCGCCATCGTGCCAGTCTCAGTTGCCACCTTCCTGCTTAACGAAAAGCGCGCGGAGATTTCCGATATAGAAACCCGCAACAAAATCAGTGTAGTTGTCTTGCCGAATACGCAAATGGAAACCCCACACTTCGAAGTGGTCCGCATTCGTGCCCAGGACGACGATGAAGGCAGCGAGTTTAGCTACAAGCTGGCTCATGAACTAAGCCACGCCGAACCGGAACAGGATCTCGAGCGCAGCAGTGCACCACTGCCAATCTCCGAGCCCGCTGTAAAAACATTGGTTCCCACCACTCGCGCGCCGGTTATGCCTGAGAAAGAAGCCGCAAAAGCACCCACCGCAGCAAAGGAATCCAAGCCAGGCCTGGTTGCGCGGCTGTGGGCTAGCATGTTTGGTAGCGAAACCAAGGAAGAGCCAGCCAAGGAAGAAAAGTCCAAAGACGCAAATCGTTCCAACAACCGACGTCGCGGCGGCCAGGATAATCGTAATCGTCAGGGTGGCAATCGTCGCGGCAACAATCGCAACCGCGGTGACAACCCTCGCGATGGCGAACGCACTGACAACCGTCAGAGCAGTGACAAGC
>JALRJD010000375.1 GCA_023255165.1 Porticoccaceae bacterium
CTAGTTGTAATTAGCTGGTTCAGACTAATCTGACCCTGCTGCAAAAGCCAAAACCTAAAACGGGCCTGAATAATCAGGCCCGTTTTAGCTTGTCACAGATTTTTAGCGTTAGCTTTTATCTATTCAGCTTTGGCTCCGCGCAATGCATACCAACCGATATAAATGTAGCAAACCAGCGGCACAATAAAGCTCATCTGAATGCCAATGCTGTCCGCCGCCACACCCTGCACCAATGGCACCAACGCACCACCGACAATTGCCTGACAAACAAAGCCAGAACCTTTACTGGTCATTGAGCCAAGACCCTTAACCGCAAGAGTGAAAATGGTCGGGAACATAATCGAGTTAAAGAAGCCAACCGCCAGAATCGACCACATGGCGACATCGCCGCTGGTGTTCATACTGACAGCAATCATCACCACCGCAATCAGCGCATTAACGGCCAGATATTTGGTATCGGCGATATAGTTCATCAACGCCGCACCCACCAGACGACCGACCATTGCAGCACCCCAGTAATAAGCAACCATCTCACCAGCCGCTTCTGTGCTCAGACCAGCGATGGAGCTTTCGGAGAAATAGTTAACCAGAAAGCTGCCGATGGAAACTTCGCCGCCCACATAGAGGAAGATAGCCAGCGCACCCAGCACCAGATGACGGTGATTCCAGACGCTGTCGCCATTGTCTTCAACGCTTTCAACATGAGTCAAAATCGGCAATTTGATGCTGCGGAAAACCAGCGCCGCGACAACCAGCAGAGCGGCAATCATCAGATAAGGTCCCTGGACCGCCGATGCATCCGCAGCCACCACACCAAGAATCAGCGCGGCACCGACAATTGGGCCCACGGTGGTGCCAAAGGAGTTGGCTGCCTGCGCCAGGTTAAGGCGGCTGGCCGCGGTCTGCTCAGGCCCCAGCGCTGCGACGTAGGGGTTTGCCGCAACCTGAAGAATGGTAATGCCACTGGCCAACACAAAGAAACCCAACAGAAACAGCGCATAGAGATGCAGACTGGCAGAGGGGTAAAACAGACAGCAACCCGCCGCGGTGGTCAACAGACCAATCACGATGCCCTGCTGGTAACCGACCTTGTCAATTAACCTGCCGGCAAAGGGCGACACAATAAAGTAGGCACCAAAGAAACAGAACTGCACCAACATTGCCTGGGTGTAATTCAGGTCAAATGACTCTTTTAAAAATGGAATCAGAATATCGTTTAAAACGGTGATAAAGCCCCAGAAGAAAAACAGACAGGTCATCGCGATAAATGCGAATGTTTGCTTGCCCTGAACCTGACCTTCTGCAACTGCTGCTGAACTATCGGCTGGTGAACCTGCCATGTGACCCCCTCGGTTAAATTATTTTAAAAGGTTGTTGTTATTGTATGTTTGCTGTCTCCAGCTTAAGGCGCGGCCTGTGAATATTCAACTGTTGTTGCGATAAGTGGGGCGATCTTTGCGCTTGTATAGCAGGTTATCGGCAGCAGATTATCGATAGCAGCTTATCGATAGCGGCGCAAAAATAGCGGCTGAACCCGCTCTCTCCGATCTAGCGGTTATAACGAGCCCAATCTTGCCGCGTATCTATATCCAGCGCCGCGGCGGGAAGTTCAATTTCGATAATCTCTCGATCAGGCTGATTTAAAAGTTGTTTTGCACCGCTGTCACCAGACAGCTCGCCCAGCTGTTCAAACAGCGTTGCGGGAAACAGCGTCGGCACACCACGCTTGCCAGCATAAACAGCGGCGACTATTTTGTCGCCACCAACTCGGTTGTGATAAAAGGCATCCAACAGCTGCATAAGGTGCTCACTGGTGACGGCAATCTGATCCGCCAGCAGAACACAAACAGCGTCGTAATCAAGGTCAAGACTTCGCACCCCCAGCGCGATGGATGAGCCCAGACCGTCGGCCCAATTGTCATTCACCATCACAGCAGCGCCTGATATAACAGGCTCAATCAATTCACGGTTGGCGCCCAATACCACATAAACCTGGCCCGGCATTAACCTGTTGGCTTTATCAATGCAGTGCTGCAGCAGCGGTTTGCCACGGTACATCAGCAACTGTTTGGCGGAGCCGAAACGGCTTGAAGCGCCGGCGGCAAGAATCAGAAAAGCGATATTCCGGGTCACTGGGTCTCGCGTAACTGGGCGTTTGCAGTGAGGACATTATTTAACGACTGCCCGCTGGCGCCCTGCAATACCGCGTGGCACTCGGCCAGAATCGACAGTGCAATGCCCTCGGGCAACTCCGCCCCAAGATCAAAGCCGGCGGGGCTGGCAATGGGCATAGCCAACGGCTGGCTGTCCAGTTGCGCCAGCTGCAAAACCTGTTGTCGACGGGAAGCTGGCCCGAGCAGAGCAAGATAGTTTAATCCTGTGCCCTGTAACCGTTTTAGCGCCTCGGCATCCATTTGCAGATTGTGCGACATTACCACCGCCGCATCCCAGTGCCCGGCCATTGGCTGCTCAAGCAGCTGTTCCAATGGTTGACGCAGAATATGATCGGCCGCGAGAAAATAATCACGCCGCGCATTGGCGGGTCTTGAATCCCAAACCGTTACGGTCCAACCCAGATTTTTTGCCAGGGCCACCATCGGCTGCGCATCGACACCGCCACCGACAATTAACAGATGGGGCGGTGGGGAGAGTGGAGTTTGCAACCAGACCTGGCCACCCTGCTCGACCAGCTCGGCGCGATATTTGTCGCGAGTATTTGTATGAACGTCAACAACATCAATATCGGCATAAGCGTGCCACTCTGCGGCCACCACGCCGGCCGTTTCTGTGGTGACAAGCTGTCGATAGAAGCCTTTGCCGGCAGCGCTTAAATGATCATGCACCAGATCAAGCGAGAGATAGTTGAGTTCGGGAAGGATCGGCTGCAACAGAATATGCACTGTGCCGCCACACCCAATGCCAAGCTGAAACGAGATATCGTCTTCGTCACTGCCGTCGTAGGTCAGTGTCAGGGCCGTTTTACTGCGCATAACCCGCGCCGCCTGGCGCTGAATATCCGCCTCCAGGCAGCCGCCGCTGAGCAGCCCAAATTGCTGACCGAGATCATTAAACAACATCATCGCCCCGGCCTTGCGATAGCAGGGGCCCTCGGTTTTATAGACGGTGCCAAGCACCCAGAGATGTTTGTCGCGCAGCGGATACCAGTCCCGCAGCAGCTGCATCAAATGATTATTCATAGGCACAAGTCTAGCAGCCGCGCGGGATTTTAATTAGCTCAGTTTCAGTGGCAGATGGCGCAAACGCTGACCAGTCGCCTTAAATACCGCATTGGCCACTGCCGGCGCCAGCGGCGGCAGGCCGGGCTCGCCGACACCTTCCGGATGCTCCTGACTGGCCACAATATGCACCTCAACTTTGGGCGCATCGGCCATGCGCAAGATCGGGTAATCGTGGAAATTACTCTGCTGCACGGCGCCGTCCTTGAAGGTGATTTCTCCGTAAAGCGCAGCGGTCAGGCCATACATAATGCCACCCTCAACCGCATCGCGAACAATACCCGGATTGACCACCGTGCCGCAATCGATCGCCGCGGTAACCCGGTGCACAATAATCTTGCCGCTCTCAACCGAGACCTCGGCAATCTGCGCCACCGCCGAACCAAACGAACTGTGCGCCGCAATGCCGTGAAAATGGCCGCTCGGCAGCGGCTTGCCCCAACCGGCTTTCTCCGCCACCAGTTCAGTCACTTTGTACAGGCGCGGGTTATTTTGCATATTCACGAGCCGAAATTGCAGTTCATCCATACCGACACTGAGGGCCAACTCATCGATAAACGACTCTTTAAAGAATGCATTGGACGAATGTCCAACCGAGCGCCAGGCGCCGGTACGCAAACCCGGGTCTTTGGTGATATGGCGAACTTTTTTGTTTGGCGCGTCATAGTCGCTGTAGATGCCGTCGCCAGAGGTGGGGTCAGCCACAAAGCGCTTGAATATCGGGTGCCCAAGCTTACTCAGCCAGTCGACAAAGCCTTTGTTTAAATAGTCTGGCGCCAGCACATCAACCCACTGGTCGAGCACATGGTCCATCACATTGGGGCCAACTCGACGCACCGCCCAGGTTTCAATCCGCCCCTCTGGAGACACACCAGCCTGCATGCGTGCGGCCGCCGGAGGACGATAAAAATCATTGCGCATATCGTCTTCACGACTCCACACCAGCTGGATATTGCGACCGGTTTTTTGTGCGATAACCACCGCCTCGGCGACCTCATCACCCAGGCCTCGACGACCAAATCCACCGCCCAAAAAGGCCGGGTGAACCTTCACCTTATCGGCATCGAAATCACCGTAGTAGACCACGGCGCCGGCCGATGCCTGCACCGACTGGGTGCCGACATAAACCGCGCAGGCATCACCGTCAATCTCAACGGTGCAGTTCAGCGGTTCCATGGTGGCATGGGCCAGGTAGGGTGCGTAATAGTCTGCGCTAATAACATGCTGTGACTGGTCGAGCAGCTTGTCGCCCTCGCCCTCAAGACAGCTCTCCAGACCTTTTTCATCGCTGTCGTCGAGTGTTTCGATAAAGTGGTTATAGAGGCCCTCCGATGACCAGCTGGCGAGCTCGGTTTTCCCCCAGGTCACCTCAACCGCGGATGCGGCCTTGCGCGCCTGCCAATAGCTCTCGGCAACCACCGCCACACCGTTGCGCAGCTCGACAACATCGACCACGCCGGGTTGCCGCAGAGCGGCAGAGCCATCAAAACTCACTACCGGCGCGCCGATTACCGGAGATCGCACCACCACCGCACGGAACAGATTGTCAACCTCAGCATCAATGCCAAAGCGGGCGGTACCAGTGGACTTGGCCAGCGCATCGAGACGCGGCCGTTCGCGGCCGATCTGATCAAACTGTTCCGGACGTCGCAAAGGAGAATTTTCCGGAATCGGCAAGCTTGCCGCCAGCGCAATAAAGTCGCTGTAGGCATAGTTCTTACCATCAACTGTCACCTGACCATTGGCCAACAGCAGTTTATCGATCGGTTGATTGAGCTGACGTGCCGCAGCAGCGCGAATAGCCGCGGCGGCATCGGCGGCGGCCTGCCGAATTGGCAGATACTGGGCGCGGGTTGCATTACTGCCGCCGGTGGCCTGCATACCCATTTCCGGGTTTTTATAATCTTCATGGAGTGTCGCGTGACGCACATCAATTGCGGTGGGATCGACGCGCAGCTCCTCGGCGATCAAGGTGGTCAGGCCATCGAGAATACCCTGCCCCATTTCACTGCTCGGCAGATAAAAAACCACCTGATTGTCAGCGGTGATCTGGATAAATGAATTGGGCTCAAAGGCGCCGGCAACCGGTTGATAGCCAACGGTTTTTGCATCGCTGGTCGAACAGCCGACAATCAGGCCGCTGGCCACAGCACCAGTGGTAAGTAAAAACCGTCTTCTGGTGATGGACAGCTTGTTGGTAGAGAGCTTGTTGGTTGATAATTTATTGTCGGAAGTGTTGTTCATGACTGACCCTCCATCGCCGCGGGGTCAAATATTTCCACCATCTCCTGC
>JALRJD010000030.1 GCA_023255165.1 Porticoccaceae bacterium
CGATATTGCGCCGAACTTGAATCCGAAGTGGATTATTTGCGCCAGCGCTACCAGTTTGATCAGATCGACTATGTCGATGAGAGCACCCTGCCCGACTACCTCGACAGCAAGGCCTACTTCGGCGCCCAGCTCGATAATGCCTCACTGCATCTGCACCCACTCAAATACGCCCGGGGCCTGGCCAGCGCAGCGATTAAGGCTGGTGTTACTATTTATGAACAGTCAAAGGTGCTCAATTACAGCCAGAGTGGTTCGGTGATCGTACGTACGGCGGGCGGACAGGTAACCGCCAATGAGCTGATTCTCGGCTGCAATGGCTATATCGAAAGGCTCGAGCCGAAAATTAACGGCTTTATTATGCCAATCAATAACTTTGTGTTGGCCACAGAACCACTTTCGGAAGAGCTTGCACGCGCCGTCAGCACTCAAGATACCGCCATGCAAGACACTCGCTTTGTTATCAATTACTGGAAACTCTCGGCGGACAATCGACTGATATTTGGCGGTGGGGAAAACTATCGGCGAGGCTTTCCCTCGGACATTAAAGGGTTTGTGCGGCAAGCCATGCTTAAGATCTACCCACAGCTGCGCGACACCCAAATCGATTACGGCTGGGGCGGCACCTTGGCGATCACCCTTAACCGTATGCCCCATTTTGGGCGTATTGGCAGCAATATCTGGCATCTGCAGGGTTATTCAGGTCATGGTGTGCCCACCGCCACTCTGGCCGGCAAACTGGTCGCGGAGGCCATAGCCGGCAAGCACGAGCGCTTTGATTTGTATGCCAATCTGCCAACCCGCAAGTTTCCCGGCGGCACTTTGCTGCGCTGGCCTGGCATGGTTGCCGGAATGCTCTATTTCGCCCTTCGAGACAGGATTTAGCCATGTCACAGACCGATAAGCCTTTAAATGATACGGGCATCCTGAGCCCGGAAAGCCCGAGAACAGAGTCCCCGGATAGCAATAAGCCCGGCATGTCGCGCACGCTTGAACCGCGCAATACACCGGTGCAGAAACGCGCCCAGGAGCGACGTGCCACCATACTTGAGGTCACCGCTGAGCTGCTTGAGGAAGTTGGGCAGGATGATTTGACCACTATTCTGGTGGCAAAGCGCGCAGGCATCTCGGTGGGCACGCTGTACCACTATTTCCCCAATAAATACGCCATCCTGTTCGCGCTGGCGGAACAGTGGCTTGGTGAGATAGATCAGGCGCTGCGCGAGCTGGAGGCCGAAACCGTCGAAACACTTAGCCTTAAGCGCTTTGTCGACAGAGTGGTGGATCGAATGCTGCTTACCTACACCAACCAGCGCGGTTTGCTGCCGCTGGTGCAGGCGATGTTTGGTGTTCCGGAGCTTAAGGATCTGGACACAGCACACGATGAGCTGATTATCCGGGCTATGGCGCGGATGTTTGCGCGATTAGAAGTGGCAGAGCGCCCTGCCGAGCTGTCCCGTCTTGGGCGTGCATTTCTTGAAGTTAACCACGCCCTGCTGCTGGTTGTGGTCAATCAGAGTAAAACCGACAGCCTGAAGACCCTTGCCGATCTGAAATATATAAGCCTGTGTCTACTGGAGCGGGCAAAAAGCCAGTTTTAACGTTACAAAGTAAATTAATTAAGCTCTGTAACCTATTGTTTTAAATGAACGTGTTAGGGCTATCTTGCTCTTTCGCGCATGGTGACAAACTCTTCCGCGGCCGAGGGATGAATGCCCACTGTGGCATCAAAATGCGCCTTGGTGGCACCCGCCTTCAAAGCGATTCCCAGGCCCTGAATAATCTCCGCGGCGTGCTCTCCAACCATATGGCAACCCACCACGCGATCAGTCTGATTATCAACCACCAGTTTCATGGTAATTCGTTCCGCGCCGCCCCCCAGAGTTTGAAGCATAGGCTTAAAATCGGATAAATAAACCGCTATATCAGTGTATTCCTCACGCGCCTGCTCTTCGCTGAGGCCAACAGTGGCAAATTCAGGCTGGCAGAACACCGCGGTGGGAATATCGCTGTAATCGATCTGCACGCTGCCGTCGCCATAGAGATGATCGACCAGTACCATCGCTTCCTGAATCGCCACTGGTGTCAGCTGCACCCGGTCGATAACATCCCCAAGGGCATAGATACTGGGTTCAGCAGTGGCGAAATGATTATCCACCACAATTGAGCCATTTGGTCGCATCACCACGGCACTGTTTTCCAGTCCCAGCCGGGCGGTATTGGCCTGACGGCCCGTGGCATAGAGCGCGATTCCGGCCTTCAGGGTATGGCCATTATCGAGCACCACAGCGAGTTCGTCGCCATCCTGCCTGATTTCATTAATCTGGGTACTGAGGTGCACCTGCACGCCTTTGGCCACCATGCCCTCAGTAATCCTGGCGCCCATTTCCAGATCAAAAGACTTCAACAGGTTCTGGCCACGGTAGACCAGGTGGGTCTCAACGCCGAGACCATTCAAAATGCCGGCAAACTCCACGGCGATATAACCACCGCCTACCACCACAGCCCGCTGCGGCAGTGACTCAAGAAAAAACATCTCATTGGAACTGATCGCCAACTCGCTGCCCGGGAACTCGGGGATATAGGGCCAGCCGCCGGTCGCAATCAAAATGGTTTTGGCGCGATAGACCTTGTCGTTAACCTGCACCAGATGCGGACCGGCCACGGTGGCGCGGCCATCAAACAGATCGGCGCCGCTATTGTTGATCAGATTGTTATAGATGCCATTTAAACGCTCGATCTCGGCGCTCTTGTTATCGCGCAGGGTCGCCCAATCCAGCGTTGGCTGCCCCGGAATCGACCAGCCAAAGCCCTTGCTGGAATGAAATAGTTCAGGGAATTGTGAGGCATAGACAAACAGTTTTTTCGGCACGCAGCCAACATTGACACAGGTGCCGCCCAGATAGCGTTCTTCCGCGACTGCTACTCGCTTGCCTTTGGATGCCGCCATACGCGCCGCGCGCACACCGCCAGAGCCGGCGCCAATCACAAACAGGTCATAATCAAATTCAGTGGTCATTCAGGTCGCTCCGCGAGGTTAAACCAGGCCAGCTTGCGGTGCAGGCTGACAACATGGCCAACAATAATTAACGTCGGTGCTTGTGCACCAGCCGCTCTGACAGTGGCGGGCAGTGTATCAAGATCGCCGACAAACACCTGTTGGTTATACGACGTGCCCTTCTCTATTAGCGCGGCCGGCGTCTGTGGGTCGAGACCATGCTGCTTCAGCTCGTCACAGATTGTCTCCATGCCGCTCAGTCCCATATAAAAGACCAGGGTTTGATTGGGCTGCACCAGCTCAGGCCAGTTGAGATCCATCTTGCCGGAGCGCAGGTGGCCGGCAATAAAGCGTACCGACTGGGCGTAATCCCGGTGAGTGAGGGGAATGCCTGCATAGCTGGCGCAACCGGATGCTGCGGTAATGCCCGGTACCACCTGAAATGGAATGCCGTGCTCGGCCAGGGTTTCAATCTCTTCACCGCCGCGACCAAAGATAAACGGGTCACCGCCTTTCAAGCGCACCACACGGTGGCCTTCAAGGGCATAGTCGACCAGCTTTTGGTTAATATTTTCCTGGGTTACCGGATGATCGCCAGCCGTTTTGCCGACATAAATTCGAGTGGCATCGCGGCGCACAAGGTTGAGCACTTCTTTTGAGACCAGGCGATCGTAGAGCACAATATCGGCCTGCTGCATCAGGCGCAGCGCTTTAAAGGTCAGCAGATCCGGATCACCGGGACCACCGCCAACCAGATACACCTCACCGGTTTTAAACTCATCGCTGGACTCAAGCTTTTGCGCCAGCAGCTGCTCGGCGCTATCCAGATTATTGGCATAGGCCTGTTCGGCAATCGGGCCGGCAAAAACCTCTTCCCAAAATGCTTTGCGATCGGCGCCATTGGCGAATCGGGCCTTTACCCGCTCGCGAAAACTGCCGGCCAACGCCGCCAACTTACTGGTGCCGGCCGGAATCAGAGCCTCCAGTTTGGTGCGCAGCATACGCACCAACACCGGCGCATCGCCGCCGCTGGAGATCGCAATCTGAATCGGGGAACGGTCAACAATCGAGGGAAAGATCACCGTTGAATAACCGGGATCGTCGACCACATTGGCAAGCACATTGGCCGCCTGAGCATGCTCTGAGACCAGGCGATTGAGTTCACGGTCATTGGTCGCGGCAATCACTAACACCAGTTTGGGAATCGCTTGCAGATGCTCGAGCTTATAGGGCGCAGTAATCAGATGCAGGCCATTGCAACCGTGCTCTTTATCACGCTCGGCCATGTCCAGCAGATCGGGGCAAAAGTCTTTGGCGACAATGGTAATAATGGCGCTGGCTTCCTGCACCAATCTGACTTTGCGCAGGGCGATTTCACCACCACCCACAACCAGAACATTGCGACCTTTAAGATTGTGGAATAGCGGCAGATAATCCATGAGTTATCCGCTTATCGGATCTCCGTCAGGCCATTCATCAGAGGCTGCAGCACGTCGGGAATCGCAATCGAGCCGTCAGCTTGCTGATAGTTTTCCATCACCGCCAGCAAAGTCCGCCCCACCGCCAGACCGGAACCATTCAAGGTGTGCAGCAACTCGGGTTTGCCATCGGCATTTCTGAAGCGGGCTTTCATACGTCGCGCCTGAAAATCGGCAAAATTACTGCACGAAGAGATCTCGCGATACCTGTCCTGTGATGGCAGCCAAACTTCAATATCGTAGGTCTTGGCCGCGGAGAAGCCAAGGTCGCCACCGCACAGCACCACAGTGCGATAAGGCAGCTCAAGCTTTTGTAAAATGGCTTCGGCATGGCCGACCAGAGTCTCCAGCGCATCCCAGGATTCGTCGGGATGAACAAACTGCACCATCTCGACTTTCTCAAACTGGTGCTGGCGAATCATGCCGCGGGTGTCGCGACCATAGCTGCCCGCCTCGCTTCTAAAGCACGGCGTGTGCGAGACATACTTGATCGGCAGTGAATCGACAATCTCATTGCGATAGATATTGGTGATCGGCACTTCGGCAGTAGGAATCAGATAAAACTCGCGCTCGTCTTCAAGCTTGAACAGATCTGCCTCAAATTTGGGCAACTGGCCGGTGCCAAACAGCGACTCACGGTTCACTATGTAAGGTACATAGACTTCCTCGTAACCGTGCTCGTTGATATGGGTGTTGAGCATAAACTGGGTCAGGGCCCGGTGCAGACTGGCGAGGCCACCACGCATCTGCGAAAAGCGCGAACCGGTAATTTTTACCGCGGTGTCAAAGTCGAGGGCATTGAGCGCCTCACCCAGATCGACATGATCCTTAACCTCAAAATCAAACTGACGCGGCTCGCCCCAGCGACGCACTTCAATATTGTCGTCCTCGTCTTTGCCGGCTGGCACCGAGCTGTGGGGAATATTGGGAATCTCTTGCAACAGACTGTCGAGCCTCGCCTGCACATCGGCGAGCGCGGCGTCGGCAGCGGCGGAATCATTTTTGATCTGTTCGCCTTTGGCCTTTAAGGGCTCAATATCTTCGCCTTTAGCCTTGGCTTCACCAATCAGTTTGCCCATCGACTTGGAGTAACTGTTGCGCTCTTGCTGCAGACTCTCGGCCGCCAGCTGCAGCGTTTTGCGCTGTGCCTCAAGCGCCAGAAAAGCCTCGCTGTCGAGATCGTAGCCTTTTATTTTCAGGCTTTCGGCAACGGCGGTTAAATCCGAACGTAACAGCTTCGGGTCAAGCATGGTGGTGTCCTTAAAATAAAAACTGCAAAAAATTTACATTAGGCGCGTCAGCCAAATTGAACTGGTAATCGCGAGCAAACAGAGTGCAACCGATGCCAGCACGTAGAGCAGCGCCAGAAAAAGGTGGCCATTTTGCCACAAACCCAGTGCATCAAGCGAGAATGTTGAGAAGGTTGTAAAGGCGCCGAGAAAACCGATCATCAGCAGGCTGCGCATCTCCATCGACAGCGCCCCGCGCTCGACAATCACCACAAATAAAATGCCCATCACAAAGCTGCCCAGCACATTAACCGTCAGCGTCGCCCAGGGAAACTTGTGATTGATTTGAAACACCCAGGTGCTCATGGCGTAACGCCCCATGGCGCCCAGCGCGCCACCTATGGCAACAGCAATCCAGTGCATTATTGAGCTCCTTTTTGTTTGGCATCGAGGCTGCGCAGATAAGCCAGTTTCTCTGCAATTTTTTGTTCCAGCCCGCGATCGGTGGGTTGATAGTAAAGTTTGCCCGCCAGCTCATCGGGCAGATAGCTCTCGCCCGCAGCATAACCGCCCTCTTCATCGTGGGCGTAGCGATAATCTTTGCCGTAATCCAGCTCTTTCATCAGGCTGGTCGCCGCGTTGCGCAGATGCATCGGCACCTCGTAACTGGGCAGTGAGCGCACATCGGCCATGGTCGCTTTAAAGGCGCGGTAAACCGCATTACTCTTTGCTGCTACCGCCAGATATACCACCGCCTGCGCCAGCGCCAATTCACCCTCGGGGCTGCCAAGTCGCTCTTGAACGTCCCAGGCAGTCATGGCCAACTCCAGCGCCCTTGGGTCCGCGTTGCCAATATCTTCACTGGCCATACGCACCAACCGCCGGGCGATATAAATCGGGTCGCAGCCGCCATCAAGCATACGGCACAGCCAATAGAGCGCGGCATCAGGTGAAGAGCCGCGCACTGACTTGTGCAGAGCAGAAATCTGATCGTAAAAATAGTCACCGCCCTTATCAAAGCGACGACTATCGCCAACCAGCACCTGCTCCAGCACTTCCCGGTTAATGACCAGCTGATCGCCAGATTCGCTGGCCAGATCAGTGGCAATTTCAAGCAGGTTTAACGCTCGCCGCGCGTCACCATCGGCGGCATTGGCCAGCAGCTCCAGAGCCTCTTCATCCAGTTCCAGACGGCGCTCACCGAGACCAGATTGCGAGTCGCCCAGCGCCTGGCCAATCACGGTTTTAACCTGTTCTATATCGAGGCTTTTCAGCACATAGACACGGCAGCGCGACAGCAATGCATTGTTAAGCTCAAAGGAAGGATTTTCGGTGGTGGCGCCAACAAACACCACGGTGCCATCCTCGACAAAGGGCAAAAAGGCATCCTGCTGGGACTTGTTAAAGCGGTGCACCTCATCGACAAACAAAATGGTTTTGCGGCCGCGCAGATCACGCTGCTCGGTCGCCTTGGCAATCGACGCACGGATTTCCTTGACCCCGCAGAGCACCGCGGAAATACTTTCAAAGTGCGCATCAGCCGAGGCGGCAATAATCCGCGCCAGGGTTGTCTTGCCGACACCGGGCGGTCCCCACAAGATCATCGAGTGCAACGCACCGCTCTCGATCGCTTCGCGCAGTGGTTTGCCAGGCCCAATCAGATGTTGCTGACCGTAGAACCCATCCAGCGTTGACGGACGCATGCGCGCCGCGAGCGGACGATAAACAGTTTGGCTAAACAGGTCAGTTGCCATTGTTGATAACATCGACCCCGTCTGGAATCTCAAACACAAATTGGCCATCGGCCAGCACAGGGTTGAGCTCCAGCTGGCTAAAGCCAATGGTGGTGGTTTGCTCAAGATTGTCGATCAGCGTAAGCGAACTGGGCGCGCTGCCATTAAAGGTAATGGTCATGCGGTTAAACAGACTGCCGCCCTGCTCCGGTTGTAGCTCAAAACTGTTCTCGGAGAGCTGGCGAATAAAATAGGCGCGATCGAGCTGTTCGAGATCACCGGAAAACAGGATTGCCGGCGTTGCAGCAATATCCTGATTAAACGGCTGAATAATCACCTGCTCCAAATCCGGATCGTAGACCCAGAGCGTGATGCCATCAGCGACGATCTGCTGCGGCATGGGCGACTCAATCTGCCAGCGCAGGCGGTTGGGTTGCGACACCTGAAACACGCCAGTGGAACTCTGCAACTCAAAGCCATCCGCATCAACAATTCGCTGTTCAAAGCGCGCCGATAAACTGCCAATTGGCTGCAACAGCGCACGCAAATTCTGAATATCTTCAGCACTGCCGCCGGACCAGACATTGGCCGCAATCGACAGGCAGAATATCAAGACAAGTTTTTGAAGCGTCGGCATCGTCGGAACCACTGGTTGGCAAGCTCTGTAAGGTAGGTCGATTCTACAGGTTTTAGCGCACCGGTTAAAAGCAAGCGCAATAAAAAAGCCCAGCGCGTGGCTGGGCCTGGATTTAGCCATTGTTACTCTGGGATGAATGGCAAGGTCGAACGTCGAGCCGGTAAAAATGTCGCAATATTACTCAATCAGAAACTGCTTATACCATTTCCTGAACTTTGCAAAAGGCCCGTCGCCATCGCATAGCATTGGCTTCTCATAGTACTTTTTGCGATCCCAGATAACACGATCCTCCTCCATCTGCTGACAGATATTGCGCACGATCGCCTCGGCAATGCGTGACTTACCTGATTCGGCGTCAGAATTTTTCTGGATAAAGGAATAAAAGGCCCGGGTATGGTTAGCGCTGACCGGTGTTAAGTGCGCCAGCAAAACCGTGTCGACAATACCGGAAAAACGCACGATCGCCAGCCCGGGGCCAATATTCTGGTTTTCAATCGACCCTTCAATGACCCCTTTTGGAGTTGGGTTACGAGTGCGCAAAAGGCCGCGGCGAGTGTGGCCCTCAAACTCCATCACTTCCGCATCAGGGATATCATCCGTGCCGTGCACATAGTGAAAATGCACCGAGTCCACCGCATTTTCGCCCACCTCTTGCATATGGGTGTTGATTTCCCAGCTATAGCAATCCAGTTCCCCCCAATCCGAATTACCACTATTCGCTTCAGCCACCTCGAGTGGCTCATAGCTCGGCGCGTCCCCATGGGGATGGTACCAGACCAAAATACATTGATTGATCTCGCGCACATGCCAGGTACCTAGCACCTGCTCGCCACGGGCAACCCTTGGCGGCATATTTTTGGCGTAGGGAATCGATGTACATTTTCCATCGCCATCGTAGGCCCAGCCGTGAAAAGGACAGACAATACTCTCGCCAACCACCGCCGAACCATGGCCCGCTTGATCGCGAATGCCGTAGCCAAGATGAGCACCCATATGCGGACAGTAGGCGTCAACCACTTTCGCCTGGCCAGACTCGGTGCGAAAGATGACCATCTCCTGATCGAAATACTCAAGAGGTTTCGCTTGGCCTACTTCCAATTCATGGGAGTACAGCACCTGAAACCAGCCGGTTGGTATAGGCAAATTTGCAGTGTGTGATTTTTTATCAGTTGCAATAATCATCGGATATCTCTCCTCAAAAACAGTTAGCGGACGGCAGCGCCGCCATCCACAGATAAAATTTGCCCGGTAATAAAAGATGCGCGGTCGGAACACAAAAACACCACCGCTTCAGCAATTTCTTCCGGCTCGCCAAGACGATTCATTACCGCGGCGCGCTTAAGGCCTTCGGCAATTTTTGGCTGCTCGGCAAAATATTTTTCCACGCCGGGCGTGCGAACAACACCAGGGGATACAGCATTAATGCGAATACCTTTGCTGCCATACTCGGCGGCCGAGCTCTGAGTTAATATATTGACCCCTGCTTTAGCGGCGGCATAGGCGGTGTTGTAGACCTGACCGCGCAGCGAGGCATTTGAAGAGATATTGACAATACTGCCCGCGCCCTGCTCGAGCATGGCTTCTAATTCATATTTTTGGCACAGCCAGGTATTGCTTAAACACATATTTAGCGTGTCATCGAAGACGCTTTTTTCAAACAGATGAATGGGCCCGGATCCGCGACTAACCGCTGCGCTGTTGCAGGCAATATCGAGCCGACCATAGTGATTGACGGCCGTTTCCACCATCGCCTTCACCTGGGCCTCATCACTGACATCGGCCTGCACAAATAGCGCATCGCCGCCATTCTCACAGATAAGCTGAACCGTTTCGGCGCCACTTTCAGGATTAAAATCTGCCACCACAACCTTGGCTCCCTCTCTGGCAAAGGCCAGGCAAATGGCTCTGCCAATACCCATGCCGCCGCCGGTGACTAGCCCAATTTTATCGCTCAACAGCATTATCACGTCCCTCTTGATCAAAAATCTTACTCTACTTTATTTTTTAACCATGGTATATACTTTCGTGGTTAAATTTCCTGAGGTAGCGCCATGTCGTCGACGAAATCCCTGAAAAATCTGCCCCTGCGCGAACGCAAAAAACGCATGACCTACTCGCGGATTGTCGATTGCGCGGGCGAGCTGTTTATCACCAGGGGCTATCAAACGACCACTGTGGACGCCATCGCCGAAGGCGCAGAGATATCCAAGCCAACATTTTTTAATTACTTCTCAACCAAGCACGCCGTGCTGCAAAGTATGGTTGAACGCATGGACAATGAATTTATCGCCTCTATTGCTGAGCAGTTGCAAAAGCCTTTAAGCACAGAGCAGCGACTGCGCAATTTAATGACCAATACCGCCGACTATATGGAGTCACATATTCCGCTGATGCGGGTGATTATTGTCGAGGGTCTTGGCGGCTTGGCCAAACCCGAAGAGGCGTCAAATCGCCTGAGTAAACTCAACAACGCCATGGCTGAATTACTGGCCAAAGGTCGAGAACAGGGTGATATAGACACAGAAGTGGATATTGACTTGCAGGTGCAGATTGTTATCGGCAGTTACCTTTACGCATTGATGAATGCACTCACCCAATCCCCGATGGATCTGGGCAATCAACTGACAAAAATGGTTACACAGGTGGCCCTTATGCTGAGAGCGAGGAAATCATAATGAAAAGAATTGTAAAGATTTTACTGGGGCTGATTGTCACTGTCGCTGCAATAGCCTATTGGGCCGTGCAACCGGAAACGCCGCCGGCCAGCCAAGCCTGGTTTAATGGCACTATCTTAACCATGGATGACCAGCAACCCACAGTCGAGGCCGTATTTGTTCGCGGCGATCGCATCGTTGCCCTGGGCAGTCGTGCAGAGATAGAAGCTCTGGTTGATACACAAACGATCATTCATGATCTTAACGGCGCAACCATGTTGCCTGGACTGGTGGATGCCCACAGTCATTTTCCCGCCTCCGGCATGGCCCTGTTTTTAGCTGATCTGCGCAGTCCACCTGTCGGCCAGGTAAAGAGTATCCCGGAGCTACTTGAGCGTGTCGCCGCCCAGGTACAAAACACACCAACGGGAGAATGGGTCGGCGGCTATGGCTACGACCAGCTAATGCTCAACGAAAAACGTCACCCAAGCCTGCAAGAGCTGGATGCCATTGCCCCCAACCACCCGGTATTTTTGATGCACGTCTCTGGCCATATGGGCGTAGCCAATAGTGCCGCGTTTAAACTCGTCGGTTTTGATCAGCTCGAAGAAGACCCCGCCGGAGGTCATATTCATCGCAACAGCGACGGCACAGCCAACGGTCTGGTGGAAGAGAATGCCGCACTGGCCTTTCAAAAACCGGCCCTCGACTTGAGCTTGACGCAGTTTATCGACATGGTCGATTTTGCCCGCGAGGAGTATCTCAGCAACGGCATTACGACCGCCCAGGCCAGCAATGCATCTGGACAATATGTTCAGGGATTGACCCTGGCTATGAGCCTGAACAAAATTCCCCAGCGTTTGGTTATTTTCCCGGATTACGACAGCCTGGGTCTCGAACTGATTGAGGGTGCGGTCAAGGCCGCGGATCTAGCCACCAACCAGCGTCATATTGGCGCCATCAAGTTGATAGCCGATGGTTCGATTCAGGGTTTTACCGGCTATTTAACTCACCCCTACCACAGCGCTCACAACGGGGATGATCTCTACCGGGGCTATCCGCGCATTCCACTCGATGAACTCAAGCGCAAAGTATCCAATATTGCACAGGCCGGTTTTCAGGCGGTTATTCACGGCAATGGCGATGCCTCAATTGACGACATCCTCGACGCCATCGACTACGTGCAAACAACGCTGGGCCAGCCAGTGGAACGAACCATTTTAATCCATGCGCAAATGGCACGCCCGGATCAGTTGCAACGCATGAAAGAACTTGATGTCACACCGAGCTTCTTTGTCGCACACACCTACTATTGGGGTGATCAGCACCGAGATGTGCTGATCGGTTCCCAGCGAGCAAGTCATATCAGCCCTCTGCGCAGCGCTGAAAAAACAGGCCTGCGCTTCAGCACCCATCTGGATACCCCTATTGTGCCCATGCAGCCGTTATTGTCGGCATGGTCCAGTGTTAACCGCCTGACCGCAACTGGGGCGACACTGGGTGAGGATGAGCGCATTGGCGTCACCCGCGCACTCAAAGCCATCACCATTGACGCTGCCTGGCAAGTTCATCTGGATGATGAGATTGGCTCCATCAGTGTCGGCAAATATGCCGACTTTACCCTGCTGGAAAAAAACCCACTGCTACACCCGGAAAATCTCAAAGATATCAAAATTATTGAAACCATTATTGGTGGTGTCAGTTATTTTCAAAGCAAAAAATAGCGCCATTAGAGGAGAAAACAATGTTACTCGATGCATTTAGGCTGGATGGAAAAACCGCGATCGTCACCGGGGCTGGCAAAGGTATTGGCGCCAGTATTGCAAAAAGTTTTGCCGAGATGGGCGCCAATGTATTTTGCGTGGCGCGCAGCTTAGACGATATTGAGCAGGTTGCAGAAGCTTGCCGCGAATTTGGCGTCAAGGCTGAGGCAATCGCCTGCGATGTAACCGATGAAGATCAACTTAAAGCCCTGGTCGCCAGAGTGGCAGAGCAAAGCGACAGACTGGATATTCTGGTCAACAATGCCGGCGCGCCGGGCAAGGGCTGGGGCAGTATCGAAAAGGTGGATATGGGCCGCTTTGAGCACACTGTGCGCATTAACCTCACCTCAGCTTACACCCTTACCCACCTCTGTCTGGGGCTGCTACGTGCCGCCGACAGCCCAACGATCGTCAATGTTTCCTCGGCCCTCAGCTGGATGGTGGATAAGAACTTTTCCGCCTATGCCGCAGCCAAGGCGGGCATGAATCAGATGACCAAGGTTATGTCCTACGAGCTGTCACCAAAAATTCGGGTCAATGCAGTGTCCCCCGGAGCCATCGAGACACCCAGCACCGCCTTTATTACACAAAATGAAACCATGCTAAAAAACACCACAAAATGGATTCCACTGAAACGTCTTGGCCAACCCGAAGATATCGCCCTGGGTACGCTCTATCTCGCCTCCCCGGCCAGCAGCTTTGTCAGCGGTAAAATTCTCGAAATCGACGGCGGCATGCAGGCCCTTCCCGGCAGCGCCATTCAGGCTGTCATCGACAGCGAAGAGGAATAAATACTATGTCTACTTATGTTTTGACCGGAGGCGCAACCGGCATTGGCGCGGCCATTAAAGCGCGCTTGATAGATTCTGGGCATCGAGTGGTTGTGCTGGATTTGCGCGATGCGGATATTGAAGTCGACCTGAGTGAGGCAAGCCAGCGTGAAGCGGCTGTTAGCGCCCTGCTCGAGCTACTTCCTGAGCGCATCGATGGCATTATTACCTGCGCTGGTGTCGCCTCGCATTTCCCCGATTTGAAAAAAATCCTCAGTATTAACTATACCGGCAGCGTCGAGATTATTAATGGCCTGCGCCAGCGTCTGGCACCGGGCAGCAGCGTGGTGATGGTGTCATCCAATTCGGCACCCCTCTGTCCAAAGCCTGAGCTGGTTGAATTGTTACTCGAGGACCAGTGGCAGAGCATAGAGGCTATGTTGCCTGACGTTAGTGGGCATGACTGTTACAGCGCCAGTAAACAGGCAGTAGCCAAGTGGATGCGTAAAAATGCGCCGCAATTTGCCGGTCAGGGTATTCGCCTCAATGCGATTGCCCCGGGCTACACCGAGACCGCCATGACCAAAGCGGTTGCCGACGATCCTCAGTACGGTGATGCAATCCGACAGTTTGTTGCATCGATACCCATGCAGCGCCCCGGACACCCGGAAGATATGGCAGATGCCGTGGAGTTTTTAATCAGTGATAAAGCCAGTTTTATCGCAGGCTCAATGCTCTATATTGACGGCGGCCATGACGCCATGTTCAGACCCGCCAGTATCTAATATTTACCAGTAGCTAATATTAAACTGCGGCGGAATAAAAAAACCGGCTCAATGAGCCGGTTTTTTTGTTTTGCTATCAGGTAGCCGAAGCTACCTTGGTGGTTACATTTCCCAGGTAAAGTCGAGACCAAAGGTAGCTGGTTCGCCGTACTGGTGCAGATTGAGACCCAAGGCTTCGCCGTAGTTGAAACCAAAGTTACGATAGTCTTCGTCGAGCAGGTTTTTACCCCACAGTGCGACAACCACGTTGCTGTCATTGAGTGCCTTGGTCCAGCTTAGGCGCGCATTAACAATGGTTCTTTCCTCGTTCGTCACCTGCGCATAGGCCACTGGGGTATCTGGCGCAGGGTTCGCGTTGGTGTTGTAAACCGCTGTAGACGCAGGTATTGAAACTGTCTCATCCTGATACGCCGCGCTGATGGAGAAAGCCAGCTGGCTTGAGCCAGTGTCCATAATGTTCCAATCCAGACCCAGGTTGAAAGAGTCGTCTGGTACCATGCCGCGTTGAGCAACATTGTTCAGGTCAAGCACGGCTGCACCATCTGTAGGTGAACCATAGACCCCGGGATACTCATCAAAATCACCGTTGATATGACTCCAGGCGAGAGACACAAGCAGGTTATCCGTGGGAGCAACACGCAGCGACATTTCAACACCATCTCGTGAAGCAGAACCGGCATTGGCAATCGCGCTGGTCACTTTAGCGCCTTCTGTGAGTACAGTGGAAACCTGCAGATCGGTGTAATCGTAGGTGTACAGTGCAGCATTCAACTGTGCACGGCCGTCCCAGAACAGAGACTTGTAGCCCAGCTCGATGCTTTCCATTTCTTCTTCGTTGAAGGCATCCGCTGTGTCATTGGTTTCATCGAAGTAATCACCATTGAAACCGCCGCTACGGTAACCTGTTGAATAGGTTGCGTAGATATTGGCATCTTCTGACAGATCGTATTGCACTGTTAAGCGACCAGACAGATTGCTGAAATCTTCAGAGAACTTGCGACCATAAATTCCGGCACGCTCAGGCAGAGTCTCGGCCTGTTCGTTGGTCACATAGTTGTTATTGAGATTGTAAGTTGCATTATCAATAGTCGGGTTCAACAGTATCGGATAATACATATTGATAAAGTTGGAGTTATAGCCGCGCCACAGATAAGTCACCTCTTTGGTTTCTTCGGTATAACGCAAGCCGGCAGTGAAAGCTACTTTGCTCTCTTCGCTGGCACGGTAGGTAAACTGACCGTAAACCGACGTTGCTTCAGACGCTACATCGTGAGAGGAAGTATCAGAAGTCGCTAGCGGGAACGAAGCAATACGATGATTACGGAATGAGGATTCATCATCGTAATAGTAAAGGCCAACCGCATAGTCCAGAGTGTCAGTACTACCGACCATCTGCAGTTCCTGGGAGAACTGTTCGTGATCAGTCACTGAGTAGTTATTAAACACCGGCGCGTTGCCACGCTCTGTAATCGCATCAACCACCTTCAAGGCCAGGCCAAACTCTGCCTCCGCATTTATACCATAGTTGACGGGTCCCGCAGGAATATCATCTGGCACAACATCGTTAAAGAACAGACCACCAATGGTCAACAGCGGCAAGTCGGTAATGATATTGGCGTTGTTGATACCATCCAGATCGGCACTGTTCATGTTTTTCGCTTCGCGCGTACCGGTAATAGATTTGAATTCAACATCACCAAACGCACCCATATCCTCAACCTTGTACGAGACGGTCAATGAGTGAGC
>JALRJD010000130.1 GCA_023255165.1 Porticoccaceae bacterium
CTCTCCGGCTTGCCGCCGATTTTGGTATTGGCCAGTGATTGCGAGATTCTGCGTGACGATGGCCGCCGTTATGTCAATAAGGCGGTCGAGGCGGGCACTGATGCGACCCTGCAGCTGTGGGACAATGTGCCCCACGTCTGGCCTATCTTCTACCCCCATCTGCCCGAGGCAGTGGAGGCCTTTGATCAGATCGAGGCGTTTTTTAAACGCCACGGCTGATTGCTAATGTGTAACTCTTACTGGTGATTGCTAGTTGCCGCGGCGAGGTTTGCGCAGCATCAGCGCCGGTGTGTTTTCAACATAGGCGATATAGTCCGGATCGTCTCCCCAGCGCTTTTGTCCCATCGCTTCAAGCATGGTGATACCGCTGACTTTGGTCAGCAGCAGGTAGACAAACAGCGGTGAAATCAGTGTTACCAACTGCCAGCCGGCCAGTACCGGGAATGCCACCAGGGCAACGCCGATCCAGAGCATAATCTCGCCAAAATAGTTGGGGTGTCGCGACCAGGCCCAGATGCCGGTGGTAATAAAGCGGCCCTGATTTTCCGGTGCTTTGCGGAAGGTGGTTTTTTGATTATCAGCGACCACTTCGATTGCCAGACCAGTTACCCACAGCGCAATGCCAACATAGTCGAGCGGGCCCAGCGGGGCGTGTTGTTCCGAGGTCAGCGCCGCCAATCCCGCCGCCATGGTCATCAACACCCAGAGGCCACCCAGGGTCCAGGTCATCAGAAACCAGGTGAATTTGGTTTTCATTACTCTAAAACGTTTGTCTTGACCGTCCTTCTTGATGCGCCAGAACAAAAACGAACCCAGACGCAGTGCCCAGAGTGCAATCATGGCGGCAATCACTTCGTCGCGCAGATCCATTTGTGTATTCAGATAGACTGCCGCCAGCACCGTGGTGACATAGGATATGCCGCCGGTGAGGTCGAAATAATGCTCGGTCTGCAGGGCGAAGGAGGGGATAAATACCAACCAGTGAAGCATAAAACCAATGCTGCCACAGAGCGCGAACAGGGCGATGCCATTGTGGGTCATGCTGCCCTGGCTGCCGGCAATCAACATGGCGGCGCCAAGAATAAGGGAGACAACAATACCAATAAGGGAGTGGGAGGTTTTCATAATCAGGCTCTTATTTCGTTAGGCTTTTTTATGTCGCTTACAAGCAGGGTTGAATCCTGTGCCAGCTGTTTAAAGTGGTGATGCATTTTTATTGTTGCTGTTTCTACGCGCTCGCCTGACATTTAGATGCACTGGCCTGCTGGTTAGTCCAATAGTAACCCCGCCAGTTGCAGGCGATGATGCTGGGCATCGCCAAACTGGTGCTGACTCCACTGGGCGCGGCGAATATAAAGCATCGCATCGCAGTCGTAGGTAAAGCCCATGCCGCCGTGAAACTGCACCGCGCGGTCGCCGGCAAATAGCAGGGTTTCCGTAGCCTGTGCCTTGGCCATACGGCAGGCAATTTCGCCATCGCGGTTAATGGTGCCGTCCGCAATCAGGGTCGCGGCGTGATAGATCAGGGTTCGCGCGGAATCCATCTGCAGCAGAATCTCCACCGTTGGGTGTTTCAGTGACTGATAGGAGCCAATCAAACGGCCAAACTGAATGCGGCTGGTCAGGTAGCCGACAATACAGTCGAGGGTTGCGGCGCTGCTGCCGGTAGCCTCGGCAGCAGACAGCAGGGCACCTAGCAGTCGAATCTCATGTAATGTTTGAGTCGACTTGGCCAGCAGGGCCTCGCGGGAAATACTGACACCGCTAAAGTCGACA
>JALRJD010000148.1 GCA_023255165.1 Porticoccaceae bacterium
AAAGGCCTCTTTTGAGATATATTAGCGAACTGCGACTTCAAGTCAGAACGCTTAGTGAGATGCTCGCCAGTTGTTCCTTCATATCCGCATATCCAACACTTCACTGGAGGCTCCCTAAAACATAACGCCGAGGTAAGGGGCGCGAAAATGCGCCAGTGTTTTTGGGGTCGGCTGTAGCCCTTTGTTAGCTGCGCTTACTTTAACCATGCTTTTATATCATCAAAATCTTTGAGTGACATTGCCCACTCTGTAGTGTTTTGTTGGGTGCAAATTTAATTGCATCTGGTGTGAACCTTGAGGTAGTTGCCAATATTGACTTATTTGCGCCCTCTGCCATTTGAACGCCGTGTAACGATCTAACCAATTCAACGCTTACCGGGTTTTCTTTAGAATAGCACCTAAATTCTATAATGAATTTCGATTTGATACCCAAGATGGACTGAATTGCAATTATATCCCTTCCTCCATCACGCGACCTTTTGGTGAGTTCCACTTCAAAACCATACTTTGAAAAGAAACCTATTGAAGTCGCCCTCGCCCTTGAATGCCATAGCCCAACCGGCGTGTCGAGTTCGTGCCACCACCATCCAACTATGCGGCAAAGCCTTGCCACAAAATCGTTATCTTTGGCCGAACCGGTGTCAAATTGCCGACGGCTTGCCGCTGGCAACCGAGTGACGGTTTCTTGCCACTCTTCCCCTAACCCCTTGTAAGTAAACATAAAAAACATTTGGCACGCTAATTGCTAAACCCTGTGAAAGACGTAAAACCGTTTTTGTAAAAAATAAAAAACATGCAGGTAATGGGGAGTGATAAGCAACCGTGACTGATCACAAAATGATAGACGTTCTCTGGCTCAACGCGCAGCAGCCGATGTCGCCGGCAGCGCTGGCAAGCTTCGCTGAAAATGGACTTGCGATAACGCAGCTTGATGCCGAGCCGAACAATATAGAGTTATTCGGTGCACAGTTGGTGGTGGTCAGCTTGACTCAGTCCACCAGGAGCCTGAAAGAAACGCAGTCGCGTCTCGCGGGCGTAAACAGCGCCGCGCCGATTATCGCCCATGTCGACCGCAACAACTTTGAGTTGGGTATTCGCGCCATGCGTGAAGGTGCGCTGAGTGTTATTGCAAACCATCACTTCGATGCCGACGAGTGGCGCGGAGTGCTGGATTTGGCTCAAGTCGCTCCGGAGAAAGCCAGTTCCGAGCGGGCCTTTGTGTTTGCCGACCCGGTCAGCCGCAATCTGCTGGCTCTGGCCGAGCGCGTTGCCCAGGTTGATGTCACCGTGCTGGTCACTGGTCCAACCGGTGCCGGTAAAGAGGTGCTGGCGCGCATTCTTCACGATGCATCAGCGCGCCATCGGGGACCCTTTATTGCCTTTAACTGTGCGGCGATGCCGGAAAACCTGGTTGAAGATATGCTCTTTGGTCACGAGAAGGGCTCGTTTACCGGCGCCTCGAAAGTGCAGCCGGGATTGTTTGAGCAGGCTCAGGGCGGGACGGTGTTTCTCGATGAAATCGGTGAAATGTCATTCCATCTGCAGGCCAAACTGCTACGCATTTTGCAGGAGCGTTCGGTGGTTAGGCTCGGCGGCCAAAAGGCTATCGATTTGGATATCCGGGTTATCGCCGCGACCAACAAAGACCTCAAGGCGGCGATAGCCCAAAACAGTTTCCGCGAAGATCTCTATTTTCGACTTACCGCATTTAAGCTGGCCATCCCCTCATTGGTTGAGCGGCCAAAAGATATTCTGCCCCTCGCTGAGCAGTATTTGAATCAGCTTTCCAGCGAGCAAGGTGGCGACAGCCAGGCATTGCGCCTGACTCGGGCTGCTCAGCTGAGCCTGGAACAGTATCGCTGGCCCGGCAATGTGCGTGAACTGCAAAACGTTTTGATCCGCGGCATGGTGCTGGCCAATGGCGCACCGATCGATGTTCAACATCTGCTATTTGACGATATTCATCAGGCGCAGGCTTTCGATCAGGGCGTGGTGTATCAACAGCCCCGGAATAATCACAATGCCGACCACCACCCTCAGGTTGGTTCGACCCATCTCGCCAGCTATGCCGTGGCCACTGAGCGCGCCGCGCCGGAGGAGTTAAGTCAGGCCATCAAGCACAGCGAATGGCAGACCATTATGTCTGCACTGAAGGCCAGCAGAAGTCGCGAACAGGCCGCCGAGCAGCTCGGCATCAGCCCGCGAACACTGCGCCACAAATTACAGAGACTGCGTGAGCAGGGTGTCAATGTCACCCGTGCCTACGCACGCTAGAGGAATTGGTTATGGTTAATCCCGTGAATGCAGGCAATATCGAGTCGCTGTTAAGCCAGATTCGGCAGTATCAGAACCAGGCTGCGCAGGGGGTGAATCTCTCGCCCACCGACCGCGTCGATACCCAGCCGGCTGCTGGCAGTGGTTTTGCCGATGCTGTCAAAGGCGCGCTCGGTGAAGTGAACAATGCACAGATGACCGCCAAAACATCGCGTATCGCCTATGAGCGCGGCGAGGATATTCCGCTCACTGATGTGGTGATGAATATGCAGAAGTCTTCATTGGCCTTTGAAGCCACGTTGCAGATTCGCAACAAAGTGCTCAAAGCCTATGAAGACATTATGAACATGCCGGTGTAAAGAACGCCCCGCGTTAAAGATTGAATAAGTGAGATATTAGCAATGGCAACGACAACAGCAACCACCACAGCAAATTTAGCACCGCCAAACTCAGCCTCGCCAACCGCTGGCGCGCCGGCGACAACGGCTCAGCCCCTGAATCCGCAGGGACAGCCCGCGGCGCAGATCAGCACAGGCTTGCCCAGTGTTGCGGAAGTGATGCAGCAGCCGGCAGTGCGCAAAGCGATGCCGGCGATTATTGCCTTTTTAAGTGTGGCCATTTTTCTTATCGCCTACTCCTGGATGCAGGATCCGATTTATCGAACCGTCTATCCCGGCCTCTCGGAAGCCGATCGCCAGATGGCGCTCGAAGCACTTTCCGGCGCTGACTTTAATGCCCGTATCGACAGCAGCACCGGCGAATTAAAAGTACCGGACGGGCGCTACCACGAAGCGCGCATTTTTCTTGCCGCTCGCGGCCTGCCGCAAGAGGGCACCACTGGTGGCATTGGCAACCTTAACGATGAGGCCTCGATGACCTCCAGCCAGTTTATGGAACAGGTGCGCTACGTCTCGGCGATGGAGCAGGAACTGGCGCGCAGCATCACGCAAATCACTACCATCCGTTCAGCACGTGTGCATCTGGCGACACCCAAACAGAGTGTCTTTGTGCGCAACCGCACCCCGGCCAAGGCATCTGTTGTGGTCTCGCCCTATCCTGGCAGACAGATCTCGAGCGCCCAGGTTGAGGCGATCACCCATATGGTGTCGTCGAGTATTCCCTACCTCGCCGCGGAGGATGTCGTGGTGGTTGACCAGCGCGGCAAGCTGCTCACCGACGCCAGCAATTTTGCCTCGATGCAGCTTAATGCCGCACAGATGGAACACAAGCAGCGCCTTGAAGAGACTTATCGCAATCGCATTGATGCACTGCTGACCTCGGTTGTGGGTCAGGGCAATGTGCGCTCCGAAGTGGATATCCAGATCGATTTCA
>JALRJD010000149.1 GCA_023255165.1 Porticoccaceae bacterium
CTGAAGATTACATTGAAATTCTTGCCTCCATCGGACTGCCCGGCTTTGCGGGCAGAATCCAGGAATACGGAGACCTGATCTAGCCCCTGCCGAGTCGCAGCCCCGCCGCCCTTGGAGAAAGTTACCCAGATAAAAATCTTAACCTCGTTCACCGGGTAGCTTTCTGATAAAGTATTCCGATGTCATTGATACCCGAAAAACCCATCACTATCTCCCCCACTCTGGCCGCCACAATTGGGCTGGAGGAGACTGTGTTGCTGCAGCTTTTGCAAGAGTGCCGCAGCCACGCCAACCCGGAGCAGAGCCAGGGTTTTGACTGGGTTACGGTCGCTGGAGAGAAGCTACTCAGCCTGGCGCCGTTTTGGCGCGAAGAGGATATTGTGCGTCTCTCCGCCGGGCTGCACGAGAAGGGTTTGCTGTTGATTGGCGGTGCACCATTTGCCGGCCAACGTGACTTCCGTTTTGCCTTTAATGATGCGGTGGCATCGAGCTCCGCGCGTGCGCCGATTCAGCCTGCGGTGTCACCAGCGGCCCCGGTGTCGGCAAAAACAATCGGCAACAGCTGGCAGCCCAGTCAGGACGCCCTGCGCCAACTCAGTCAACTGGGCGTCACCCAGGCGTTTGCCCAGCAGCAGATTCCGCAGTTTGTCGCCTACTGGCGCGATCGCAATGTGCCGCGCCACAGCTGGGAGTCAAAATTTATCAAAGAGGTCTGGCGCCAGTGGCAGCAGGCCGAGGCAACATCCCACCGACGCCGTCAGGAAGTATCCCTGACCAGCGACTGGCGGCCATCGCGCGATGCGCTGCAGATTTTAATTGGCCAGGGTGGCATCAACAGCAATTTCGTTGAGGATGCGATTCCGGAATTTATTCTCTACTGGCGCGATCGCGGCGATCTCTCCAGCACCTGGGACTCAAAGTTTATTCAGCATATTCGTCGACAGTGGCAGTTTTACACTGGCATGATGGAGCAGGACAGTATGCCGCGCGCAATTGATGCGCAGTGGCGTCCGAAAGAATCGGTTTACGATGTGCTGCAGATGGCCAATATCAGTCGTCAGTTTGCCGAGCAGTTGCTGCCGGAATTTATTCTCTACTGGCAGGAAAATGGCAAGCCGCAGAGCTCCTGGAGCACCAAGTTTCTTCAGTATGTAAAGCGTCAATGGGCGCACCATATTCAACCTTCGTCAACGGATACAGCACATGGCAAACAGCAAGGATCTAATCCAAACGGTCGCATCCGGGATCGCAGCTTCGTCGAAGATCTCACCGACCGCAGCTGGGCAAGCTAAACCAGCGCCCGCCAGCGCGGAACTGATTGATGCGATCAATCAGACCTTTGCGCTGTTTCGCGCCAATTACCACAATCAGTACTACGCAGCATTTGGCGATAAAAACGAGTCGGTTGGGCTGGCAAAAAAACTGTGGCTGGCCAAGCTCGGCGACTTTACGCCAAAGGTTATTTTGTTGGCGGCAGAAAAAATAATTGCCGACAACGACTACCTGCCAACTCTGCATAAAATGCTTAATGCCTGTCGCGCTGTGGCCATGCCAGCCGGTTTGCCAGCACCGCGTAAGGCCTATCTGGAAGTCTGCAACAAGGCCAGCCCGAAAGCGGCGCAGCAGTGGTCACACCCGGCAGTCTATGCGGCCGGTCGCGACTGCGGTTGGCACTTTCTGGCAAACACCGGAGAGAACAAAGCCTTTGTTCAGTTTGCCGATATTTACCAGCAGTACTGCGAGCGCGTGTTGGCCGGTGAAGTGTTTCAAGTCGAACCACCAGAGGCCCTGCCAGAGACCTCGATGAAACCAGCGAGCAAAAAACAGGCGCTGACGGAGCTGGATAATTTAAAGCAACTTTTGCGCTAAGGCCTGAACCAAATTGACGCCACTGATTCACAACTCGACTGCTCGCCGCATGGCGAAGACCATACTCAATGGCTTTCGCAGCTATTTTGCCGACTATCTTAACTCCACTCTGAGTGCCAAAGCGCGATTTGAAAAAGCCGACTGGCACGGAGTTCAACAGGCCAATGTCGACCGACTGGAACTGTATAAAACCAAGGTCGCCCAGACGGTGATGTATCTGGAGATGGTAACCAACAAGGATATCGCCAATCTCGAGCTCTGGGCTGAAGCCAAAATAGCCTACACACAGCTGGTCTTTAACTTTCCCAATTTCGAAATCGCCGAAACATTTTTTAATTCAGTATTTGCCGACCTGCACGATCACGACAAAATTAATGACGATATTGTCTATGTGTTGTCGTCGCAGCTAATTGAGGCACCGGCTGCTGAGTACAGTATTTTTGTACGCTATGACGGCAGCGACCTGCGCGATATTTTTCGTCGCATTCTCAAAGAATCGGAATTCTCACTGCCTGGCGAAGATATAGATCTGGATCTGGACTGTATTCTGAAAGTCTTTAATCAGGAAGTTATCCCGCAGCTTACCGGTCCGGCGGACAAGCTTAAATTTGACCTGCTGGAATCGACTTTCTATCGTGGCAAGGCCGCCTATATGGTCGGCCGTGTTATCGATGGCGAGCAGATTTTCCCCATGGCGCTGGTGATTCTGAACAATGAGCAAGGTCAGCTCTACGTCGACACGGCCATTTTTAACTCTGATGAACTGAGCGTGATTTTCAGCTTTACCCGCAACCATTTTATGGTCGATGCGCCGCTACCCTATCAGTACGCTCATTTTCTAAAAACCTTGATGCCGAAAAAACTCGATTACGAGATCTATAATTCTCTCGGTTTCCCCAAGCATGCAAAAACAGAATTTTATCGACAGCTGGTTCATCAACTCAACAATTCCGACGACCAGTTTATTATTGCACCCGGCATTAAAGGCATGGTGATGACGGTATTTACCCTGCCCTCTTACAATATTGTTTTTAAAATTATCAAAGATAAATTTGCGCCACCGAAAGAGGTGACCCATCAGATTGTGCGTGAAAAGTATCGTCTGGTTTCCCGTCACGATCGCATTGGGCGCATGGCCGACACTCAGGAATTTGATAATCTGGTGTTTCCGCTGCAGCGTTTTTCTGACGAACTGATTGAAGAACTACAAAAAGTGGCAGCCTCATCAATCGAAATCCGCGGCGACAAATTGGTGATCAAACACCTCTACACCGAACGCTATATGACGCCGCTGAATATTTACCTGGAAAGCGCCAATGACGAAGAGATTCGCAACGCCATGGAAGAGTATGGCAACTGCATCAAGCAGCTGGCGGCGGCAAATATTTTCCCAGGCGATATGCCGCTAAAAAACTTTGGTGTCACGCGTCACGGCCGCGTAGTGTTTTACGATTACGACGAGATTGCCGCGCTCACCGATTGCAACTTCCGCAAAATTCCCCAGGCGCGCACCGAAGAGGAAGAGATGCAATCAGGCACCTGGTACACCGTGGCGCCCGATGATATTTTCCCGGAAGAGTTTCGCCTGTTTTTCTCCGGCAATACCAAAGCGCGGACCATGTTTGAGGAGATGCACAGCGATCTTTATCAGGTGGAGTTTTGGCAGGATCTGCAGGAAAAAATTCGCAACGGCTTTGTGCTGGATGTGTTCCCCTATCGCCGCGCCCGCCGCTTTGATCGCGGCAAAGACTCTGCACTGCAGGTTTTTTCCGGTTAACTAGCGCAGCGGCAGCTGCGTGGTCATGGCACCTGAACGCAGAGTCAGGCTGTCACTGCTAATCGATTCAATCACCCAGTTTTTGTCGAGACTATCACCCACATGGTAGGTGTTTTCACCGACAAAAATTCGATTTAAGCGCGAGCCGCTGCGAATAAAAATATGCCCGCTAATATTCACTGCCGGAAGCTCTATGGCTGGTGATTCCAAAGCCTGCTCGGCAGCCGCTAAGGCCTGCGGTTTCTGCGGCTCTTTCACTGGCCGCTCTTTAACTGGCATAGCGTCAATGGTTTCTGCTGCAGCAGGCAGTGCCCTCTTTTCCGTAGCAACCTGCTCAGAATGCTGAACAGACGACAGCGTTGAAAACCAGTAATACAGCCCCGCCGAAATGACCAGAATAGTCACTGGCAACCAGTAGCGCGCTGCAGCGCCCAAAGTCTGTTGCTCGGTTTTTTGGTAAGGGTCCCAACCAGAGCTGACAAAATCATCCAGGTCCTGAGGCTCTTCGCGCAGTCTGTCGTGCTCGGCTTTTTTTAGCGCATTCAGGATATAAGACATCAGTCTGTCTCCCGCAGCAGGGGAATATCTTTTTCACTTAACTGGGCCAGGCGCATCAATGTCTCACGCCCCAAAATTCCATCGGCTAACAGTCCCTGCTGTTGCTGAAAGCGCAGCACTTGCTGAGCGATGGCGGCAGTATAGCGACCGCCACTGATAATAATTTCATTGCTGCTATCCACTGCTGCCAGTTGCGCCTGCAGCCAATCGACAACCTCCGGGTTTCTGCTGCCATTAGTAGTTGCGCCAGCCCCTGTCATCAAAGGTTCGCTATAACCCTGCGGTGGACGCCAAAGATAGAGCATGCGACCGGTCCAGCGCGTTTCAAAATCCTGCTGGCTTAACTGTATCTCGCCCTGTCGATCCTGCAAGGTAATGCCATCAACCCCAAGTCGGGTCAAAACATAGGATTTAATATTATTTTTAAATTCGGCTTGCGGTTGGTCAACAAGAGCCTCTTGCAACCAGACAATACCGGGACGATTAATCTGCTCGAGTGCGGCGAGGTCCGGCAGGCTGACCTTTTCAGTGCGCAGATTGTTGGCGCTGGCCACCGCGGCAAGCTCTTCCTCACTGTAAACCTCTGCCGCATCCGCACCCCAAAGCGCCAGCAAGCCGACAAAAGGATTGCGGCTTAGCGGTGTTGGCGTGGCAATAATGGCTTCGGTAACTGGCGACTCTTCAGGCTGCTCTAGGGCAAGCAGCTCTTCTTTTAGCAGCTCTTCTCTAAGCGGCTGTTTTTGAAACGGCTCGGTTATCACATCCGTGGCCTCTGCTACTGGGCTTTCCATTACCGGCTCGGCTGTATCCGTTGATTGCGGGGCCGGCGCTGTCGGGCCAGTCAGCTTAAACAGCCCCAGTGCGGCAATCAGAATCCCTGCTGCAACCAGCCCGAATAGCCAGGGCTTTTTTCCTGACGACGGTTTTTGTTCACTGAGAATTTCTTTCGCCGCCTGCTTAACCAGCTTGGCTGAAACTGTCTGCGCACCCAAAGAATAAGCGGCAACCAGTGACTGATGACAGACCAGATTAATCAGCCGCGGCACGCCACCAGTCAGACGAAACAACACCGATATGCAGGCTTCATCGAAAATTGGCCGCTTGGCTCCGGCGCGGTGCAGGCGGTGGTTGATATAGTTGGAGAGGTCGTGTTTATCCAACGGCGAGAGATGAAAGCGTGATACCACCCGCTGGTTTAGCTGGCGCAATTCTGTCTGGGCAAGAATATCCAACAGTTCTGGCTGGCCGACCAGCAGTATATGCAGCAGCTTGTGCGTGCTGGTTTCGAGATTGCTTAGCAGACGCAATGTTTCCAGCACTTCCGAGGTGAGGTTTTGCGCCTCTTCGAGAACAATTAATGTTTTTTTGCCCTCGGCATGAGCGGCGAGTAGATCCTGATTCAGCGCATCGATGCACTGCTTGGTAAACGACAGCTCATTGTTATTGGGCAGTTTGATATCCAGCTCATCGCAGATACTGGCCAGCACATCCGAGGCGTTGAGCTTACTGTTGAGAATATAGGCAACCCGCACATGGGGCGGAATGCGTTTGATCATGGTGCGGGTCAGGGTGGTTTTGCCGGTACCCACCTCGCCGGTCAGCAGGATAAACCCGCCTTCGCGGTCGAGCCCGTACTTCAGATGGGCGACCGCCTGGCGGTGATAGACACTGGGGTAGAGAAAGCCGGGATCAGGAACAATTGAGAACGGCTCTCTAGCAAGGGCGAAATGTTGCAGATAGATGCTCATGGCGCCTCAGTCTACTCTCCTTGTTACCGTCCTTGCTACTGTTGCGGGCTCTCTTCTTGCGGGCTTTCTTGTTGCGGGCTCTGTTCTTGCGAGCCTCTGGTCATAAACTCATCGAGCCGTGGCTGAATGCGACCGGCTTCTTTGCTCTCAAAGTCACGCTTGATCAGATGCTGGTATTTTACATCGGACAAATTGCGTGCATCTTCCGCTGAACGAATAATGGTTGGGCGAATAAACATCATCAGCACCGACTGCGACTTGCTGTTGTCGGTGGAGCGAAACAGTCGCCCGAGCAGAGGAATGTCACCAAGCAGCGGCACCTTGGTGGCACTGCCGTTGGTCTGGTCTTCGATCAAGCCACCGAGAATCAACAGCTCGCCATCCTGAATCAGCACATTGGTCTGCATGGTGCTCTTTGAGGTGGTCTGCAGGCCAGGCTCGCCACTTTTTACCTTGGAGGATTCCTGCTCGATCTCAAGGCGCACCGAATCACCTTTGCTGATCTGCGGCTTGACCTTGAGCTTAACGCCAACCTCTTCACGGTTAATGGTGGTAAAGGGGTTGCTGCTACCATTGTTGCTGCTGGTAAAGCTGCCGGTCTGGAATGGCACCTCTTCACCCACGGTCAGAGTTGCCTCTTCATTATCCAGAGTCACCACCGACGGGGTTGAAAGAATCTTGGTGCTGCCGTCGGTTTTCAGTGCCTGGATTAAAACGCCGATGCCCTTGCCGGTCAGCGGATCGAAATCCCCGGCCACCGCAATGGTGGTTGCCGCGGTTCCCAGCACATTACCGATGGCCGCGGTATCCGCATCGCTGATATTGCCGTCAGCGCCGGTGCCGAGAACAGTGGTCAACAGGTTGTCAAACTTGGTCAGGTAGCCGCCGCGATCTTTGCTGGTGTAGGCAAGCTGAGTGCTCAGACGCTTGGCCTGATCTTCCGACAGCTCGGCGATAACCGCTTCGATCAGCACCTGTGGTCGCGAGCGATCGAGCTGCGTGACGACATTTTTAATTTCCCGAATCACCGCGGTAGGCGCGGCGACAATCAGTGCATTGTTAAGTTCGTCGGTCTGAATCTGATAGGCGGATTTCGCTTTCTTGTCCGCTGATGCCTCGCCGGCCAGCTGCAGGAAAATATCCGACTGCAACATACCTTCGATAATAGGTTTGATTTCTGCGGCGCGGGAGTAGTCGAGATAGATAACTTCGACACTGCCCTTTTTGGTCGACGGCTGATCGAGAGTCTTGAGCATGGTCTTAAAGGCGCGGCGCGCAGCGCTGGGGCCGCTGACAATCACCCGGTTGTTCATGCCATCTTCAACCAGCGACAACTCCTGCTTCTGCAGTTGCTTTAGCTGCCCGGCAATATGCACCGCTTCACCAGCGGAGATATGCTCCAGAGAAATCACCTCGACGGCGCTAAGATTTGGATCGTCGAGTTCGGCGATCAATTGCTCGAGCAAGACGATATTGGATTTCACATCGGTGACGACCATCGAGTTGCTCTGGGCAAAAGCATTGAGCCGCGCACCCGAACTCATGACAGGCTTCAGCACAGGCACCAGTGTGGCAACCTGCACATGATCAATTTTAATCACCTTGGTAATCAGCTCATTTTCGCCCGAGCCGCCGGCAAAATTAAACGCCTGATTAAATGGCAACACTCGCGTGACCACGCCGTCTTCGACCGCCTGAAAACCCTGCACCTGAATCGCCGACAGCACCGCTTGATAGAGCAGATCGGAATCGATCGCCTCGGGAGCAATAATGGTGACCTTGCCCTTTACACGCGGATCCAGCACAAACGATTTGCCGGTAATTTCCGCCACGCTTTCAATCACGCTGCGGATATCGGCATCGCGGAAATTAATCCGCACCACTTCGCCAGCACTAAGCTCGGCAATATTGCCTAGAACAAGACCCAGCACTGCGGCCAGACGAATAGCTATTTTGGCAAAACCTTTCTTCTGGCCTGTCATTATTTTTCTCATTTAATTATTCAATCCGAGTTTCGGTAACATTTTAGCCGACAAACTGGCGGCATTAACATAGATCACCACTTCTTCACCGTTGCGGATCACGGTGACAGGCAGGCTGCTCTCATTGGTGTAATTGGCCCATTGCGCCGGGTCTGACATCAACTCCTGAATGCCGGTTCCACCAATATTAACCACCACGTCGCCATCTTCGATATCGGCGAGACTTTTCATTTCGTCAGATAATTTGTTCAGCTTAAAGCCACTGCCGTAATTGTCCACCTGAACCGGCAGTGCGCCAAACATGTTGGCCATGGCAAAACCTTCATCGCCAGAGCTTTGATCACCAGAGCTTTGGTCAGCACTGTCAGCGGACTGTTCGGTCTGCATCACACTGTCGGCTTTTTGCAGCAGAATTTGACGCCGGGCGCCATTTTGCTCGACGACAATACGGAATGGTTGTATCTGTTTGATGACAACCGCCGAACCCAGTTTGTCGCCGATATGATAAACCTGCTCCGGGCGGCCATTAAAAGAAAGAGTCGCCAGCGAGGTGCGCTCGCTGATGGTGACGCCCAGCAGTTTCGCATTAACTGTGGCATCGGCCAGTTTGCCCAGATCTGCAACACCTGTATCAACGACAGCTGTGCTGGAGACACTGCTAAACCAATTCCAGCGCAGGTCAGTTGCGGTGGCTTTCGCACGGGGAATCGCTTCGGTTGCTGGCTTGTCCTGGACAAACAGAGTTGCCAACAGAACAATCAATACAATAGAGCTGATAGCCAGTACCAGATTGCTCAGCAACAGCAGCTTTTGCGCCACCGAGCCTGAAGCCGAGCGCCGCAACCAGACGCTGACGGATGCACTATTTAACATGCTGCACCTCCAATTGCGCGGTAACGTTTTTCACGGCGGATGCCGGGCTGTTAGTCTCCTGACTGCCCTGTTCAGCACCGCCTTCAGCGGAGATTTGCAGGTTCTGGATCGCCAACCCCTGACAAGCGAGCTGATGGGCCAGCTGCAATATGCGGTTGGCATTGGCGCCCTCAATACTGAGCTGATATGTCATCGACCCCTGCTCTGCCAGGTTCAGCAGTTTAAGTTGATTGCGCCGCACCGTGCGGGTGATGACATCGCTGTGACTGGCGCTGGAGATTCGTTTATCGACGCAGCTATTACCCAGGCGGCTGACGGTTGCGCTCTGATCGCGCAGCCACTGCAGATCTGTCTGCAAGGTCTGATAGCGCTGCTGCAGCTCGGCGGATTTTTCCATACCCGGCAACAGCATGGTGTAGATGGCGGCAAGCAACACAATTCCCGCACCAGCACTGACAACCACCTTTTCCCGCGGCTGCAATGCCGCAAACCAGCTACTGATGCCACTAAAGATTCCACCCAAAGAGCTCAAACCTTTCATCGCCGATCCACCTTGCGCAGAGAAATGGTTGTCTGCTCGCCGCTCTCTTTACGCTCAACTGCAAAGCCGGGCAGATCAAGGCCCTGAGTCTTAACAGCGGCCGCGTTTTTCAGAGTCAGGCTCAGGCCCGACTCACTGGCAACCAGTGTCTGTAATTCGCAATCACAGTTGGTCAGCACGGCATCCAAGCCGCTGAGGGCTTTCATCACCGGCCCCTGCAGACTTTCGCGCTGCCTGAACAGGTCGCCCAGCAGCTGCTCACCGGTTCTGCGAATCTCATCGGGCCTGGCGCGCTGCCCGAGGAAGATATTGCCAAACCCGGCACTGGCCTCGGCTTCAAGTTCGGCGATGCGCGTTTCAAGCTGGGCGTTGGAGAGCTGTAGATAACCAAAACCGAGCACCACAGTCAGTAGCAATAGCGCTGCGGTAGCGAGCCATGATTGAGGCGCAAGGTCCGCCGCAGCAGGTTTGAATTCGCCAGTCAGCAGGTTGGCCGACATCGGCATGGCGGCGAACTGCCAATCTATCTCGGCACTGTTAATATCGGCGGCATCGCGCAGATCATCCGGGATCAGCGACGCATCAGGGGTGGAAATTGAAAGCCGCGGGGCAATATCGGCGCTGTCCAGCAGACGCCGCACCATCAGCCAGGCCAGATCCGCTGTGGCGGCAAAACCGCGATCACTGCCGCTGCGCACCAAAAACTTGCCTTCATGCCAGGCCATGCTGATGCGCCCGGGCTCAAATGGCAGCGCCAGATAATCTGGAACCATGGCTCTGGCGTCGACACCGGCATTTTCGACAATACGCAGCCACTCGCGCAGATCCTGTTTACTGACAACCGACACCGCGACCTGTTTTTTGCCATCGTTTTCGATGCTGTTGTCAGCCGTGCCAGTTTGGCCCGTAACCGTATGACCAATAACAAAATGCATCTCATCGACCGGCTGCAGCAATCGGTCTTCAAGCATCCAGGGAATCAGTTCCGCCCACTTGCGCTGCGGCGCGGTGGGAGCATCAATCAGATGCACACTGACCCGCTGCGACGGAACCCAAAGCGCCACTTCTCTGCTGGCGTCTCCACTTCCCGGCGGCCGCCGGTCGAGATGATGAAGATGATCAACAGATAATGTCATTGTGACGATTTCCAAAAATTGCTGGTGGTTGAGTAGTTAGTTGCCGCGCGCACTGTTTAGAGCAGCGTTATTTGCAGCCTCACATAAGGGACGCAGGTAATACGCATCAGCGTCCGATTCATCTTTATCTTTGCCCGTGTCCTTTGCGAAAACTTGGCCGATATCGCCTGGAGGCTGATCCAACCCGTTGTCGCTCAGATTTTCAGGCGTAGATGGTACAGTTGTCACACCGGCTGGTACAACCGTTATCTCCCGCCGAATAATCGCCGGACGCGAACCACCATCGCGCTGCATCAGACTTTTCACCTCAAGTCGCGACATGCCCAATGTGACCTCAAGGTTGAGCTGAAAAAAATCCGACTTTACATCGACCAGGGTTTTCGGCCAGCGCTGGGCCACCGCCGTCTCGCCCTGCATCAGCGCAATATCGATGGTTTGATAAAACGCCTGCAAGGTTAAAAAAGGTCGATTATCGATCACCAGATCGACAAACTCGCGCCCCAGATCATCACTGAGCGCCATCAACACCGGTTCCGGTGCGGTGTTGATGTTGATGGTCGTGGCCTGCGGCAGCGCAGTGATCCAGGGCAGCAGGCGCTGGGTCTCGGCAAAACTGTAGCCGGCCATCGTCGCCAGTTCAGACGCATCGGCAATCATGCTGTTGGCCGGAAATACCGGCGGATTAAGATTGCTGTAGTCCGCCGACTCGGCGCCAGCGGGACTGACCAGATCATCATTGTCATCGAGCCAATCAATCATCACCGGCACCCTGCTTTGATCAACCGTATAGTCAAATGTCCGCAGCAGATTTTCCCATAGCTTGACCATCCCCATCGCCTTATCGGTGCGCTCGGCAGTCAGGCTTTTCTCGGTGTAGAGCGCAAAATTATTCATATTGATGCGCGACTGCATATCCACCAGACAGCCGACAATGGCGCCGCCATCAACGGGCAGCAAGGGGATCGCCTGGGCCCAGTCCTCGTCGAAGTGGTCCACCGCCGGATCATCGTTTTCAGAAGAGATCAGATCCCGGGCCCAACTTTCGGCACTGATCGCCAACAGCACCGCCTGATCGCCATGCAGCGATCCGGTTGCCTGAGAGACGTCAATCTGATGACGATAAAAAATATTGCCGAGAATCAGCGTCACCGCCAGCACCAGAATCAATGTGGCCAGCAGGGCGACACCACGCTGGCGGCGGTTATCAACTGTGCGCACGCGGCTATTTTTCATTGCCATTGCCGTCACCATTGCCCCCTGATCCTGATCCTGTACCTGATCCGGCACGCGGATCAAAATCCAGTCCCGGCAGCAGGCGCGAGGTCTCGGCGCCGCTGGCCAGAGTGATGGTGATCCGAATCATTTTCGGCAGACTCAATGGGTCGTGGGCCTCATTGATCGGTGGCCAGTCCGGAGAAAACATATTCTCCCGCGAAAGCTGCTCGATGTTCACTGTGTCGACATTGTCGACCAGCACAACCCGATTGCTCTCGCCAGTCAGTGCTGAGGAGCTGATTGGCCACGACAGTCGCTCCAATTGATGCTCCTGGTTAATGCGGTATTCAATACGGCTGACACCGCTGGGATTGGAGCGCACCATGGGCCCGCCGCCACGGCTAAAACGCACACCGAAGTCGCTGGGGTCGGTCAGATAGGCGCGCTCGCGACCGCCGAGGCCATCGGCAAAACCGCGCGGCCGCAGATGCATCAGGTCGCGGCTGATAATCTGCCAGGCGCGGTGCAACTGCGCTTCGTCGGCAAGATCACCGCGACTGCGCTCATTGCTGCCGAGAATAACTTCCACTGCCTGATAGGACATCACCGACATGATCGCCAGCAGCATCAGCGAGATGACCGCCTCGATCAGGGTAAAACCGGCCTGACGATTGTTGCCTGCGCTACGCGCGTCATTAATGGCGGTGCGCTTATGAGTCTGGTCAGCCATTAGTTGCGCTCCACCAGATAGACAAACAGCGCAGCCCGATCCGTATCGCCACCCTGCAATCCCACCTTGGCCTGATAGCGATAGAGATCGTTGCCCATCGCCTCTTTGATCTCAAGATTCCAGCGCCACTTTTGATTGCCCTGAGTGGCTATGCCTTTGGTTGGACGCTGGGACTGGCGGGTTGGGGCGAGCCATTTTTCCGAATCCTGATAGCGTTCCAACAGGCGATTCCAGGAAACCTGCGAGGCATAAAACTGCTCGCGCAGGCGGACGCGCTCGTCGGCATACTGCTGCACCAGATAGAGTGCGCTGCCCATCACCCAGCCGAGAATTGCCAGGGCGACAGCCACTTCAATCAGGGTAAAACCGCGGGGGCGGCGAGCGCGGAAAGCGTGTTTCATGGCGCCGACTTAAGCATAATCATCGACGCTGTCTGCTCGTCCCACTTATAGCTGTAGGTGAGCGGGCTGGAGGCAAAAGTCAGCCGCAACTCACCGGCGGGCTCCATATAGCCGTCGGGCAACATCGCCACCAGCGGCATCAGGGCGTTCTCTTCTTCCAGCAGCGGATCGTCGATTTCGTCGAGGCTTGAGTTGCGATAGACAGTCCACTCTGCGCGAGCTTCATTTTCCAGCGGAAAGGGTTCGGGGTAACTGGTTACAAACCAGTGTTGTCGAAAGTAGGCGACCGGCTGCAATGCCGCTGCCGGCTTTTTTTCGCTGGCGTTGTCGAGAATTCCGTAGGCAACCCCTTCCAGCGCCGCCTGCTCGGAGAGCTGATTGAGCCAGACCAACAGATTTTCCGCCTGACTTTGATAGCGGCGATCAAACGCCTGATTAATTGCAAACAGGCTCATCGCCGAAACGGTCGCCAAAATAACCACCACCACACTGATCTCGATCAGTGTAAAACCAGTCTGGCGACGCGGGGAACGGCTCATCTTATTTTATGTTCCAGTTGCCCCAATCCTGATCGGAACCCTCACCGCCCTGCTGGCCATCGGCACCCAGGGTAAAGATATCAACTTCTTTGTTGTGCTGGCTTGGATTGCTGTACTGGTAAGGCTGACCCCAAGGATCGACCGGCGCCTTCTCAAGGTAAGGACCGTTCCAGTTCTCCGTATCACCTGGGTTGCTCATCAGCGCATCAAGCCCCTGGCTCTGCTTGGGATAACGATAATTATCCAAACGATAAAACTTCAGCGCCCCCTCAATCACGCGAATATCCTGCGCAATCCGCGTCCGTTCCGCCTGCTGCACTTTTTTGAACAGCGTCGGCGCAATCATCGCACCCAACAGCGCAATCACCACCACCACAACCATCATCTCAATCAGTGTAAAACCCGCCTGCCGTTTTCTATTTACCATCTTTTATTGCACCTGTATTTTCTCAATAATTTCTTTCAGACCTGGCTCTGCAAACTACCTGGGCCTGGTTATCAAACGTTTTTATGGGGAGAGATTTCTCATATGGCTAGGCAAAAACGCACGGAGTGTAGGGAGTTTACAAATTGTAAATGACCGAACGAGTACGTTTTTAACACCGCCATAAAAAAAAGGTCCCCAAAAAATTAGAGAATGTTGTTCATATCCATAATCGGCAACATCACCGCCGCCACCACGGATAGAATGACAACCCCCATAAAAATAATCAAAACCGGATTAATCAGTTTCAAAAACACTTCCACCGCATTATTCAGTCGCAGCGAGTAATAGTCGGAAACTCGCAGTAGCATCTTATCCAGCTCACTTGAAGCCTCACCGCTGCCGACCATATGCACCAGAAAACCACTGCCAATATTGCTGTCTTGTAACGCCTTGTGCAGGGTGCTGCCCTGACGCATGGCTTCGGTCACCGCTTCCAGTTTGCTGCGCAGATGCAAATTGGTCACCACGGATGAGGAAATTTTTAGCGCCGCCAGTGCTGGCACACCATTGCTGAGCAGCACGCCAAGACTACGCGACCAGTCGGCGATATTGGCCATGCGAATCCAGCGCCCGAGTCCGGGAAAGGTCAGCATCAACTCGTGCCAGCGCTGTTTACGCTGTGGGTCGCGCATTGCCTGAATAAAGGCCAGATAGAGCGCGACCACTATCAGCAGCACAAACAGGCCATAGCTCTGGGTAAATTCGCTGAGGTTGATAATAATGCGGGTAATTAATGGCAGCTCGCGATTGGAGCTGATAAACACGGCGGTGATTTTCGGCACCACCCAGACCATCATAATGGCGACAACAATAATCGAGGTAGTGATCAGAGTTGCCGGGTAGATCATGGCGCGGCTGATGGTTTTACGGTTTTCCGCACTGCTCTCAAGATCGTCGGCGAGCCGCATCAGCACTTCGTGCAGATGACCACTCTCTTCGCCGACACTGATGCCGGCAATAATGCTGTCGGGAATTTTATAGGGCGAGCGGCGCAGGGCTTCGGAAAAACTGCGGCCTTCAATAATTTCGCTGCGCCAGCTCTGCAGCATGCGTCGCTGCTTGTCGGTCTCCGCCTGCTCGATGGTCATGCGCAGGGCATCTTCAAGGGGCAGGCCGGACTGAATCAGAATGGCTTGCTGCTGCAACAGCAGTGACAGGTCAAAATTATTGACCCGTGCTTCGCGGCGGGCACTGGCGGATTTAACCACCATCTTGCTGACTTCAGAGAGCTCTGAGGGCAGCAGTTTTTTATCTTTTAAAAGCCGCCGCGCATGGCGCTCGGAGTCGGCCGAGATAACCCCGGTGACCCGTTTGCCGGAGGCATCGTAGGCGGCATAATCAAAGGCTGGCATAGTTATCGATTGCCTTAGACGCTGGTAACACGAAGCACTTCTTCGATAGTGGTGACACCCTGACGCACCAACTCAAAGCCGGCGTCGCGAATGCTCGGCACATTTTTGCGAATCGCCGCTTCCAGTTCGATCTCACCGGCGCCTTCGTGGATCAAGGTCTGCAGATCCGCTTCGACGGCAACCAGTTCAAACAGCGCCTGACGACCGTTAAAGCCGGTGTTATTGCACTGGGTACAGCCGGTGGACTGAAAAATCTGCTGCCCGTGATCCAGTTGCAACAGATTGCGATTAAAGTCATTCGGCTGTTCGGCCACACGACAGCTGGTGCAGAGTTTGCGCAACAGGCGCTGAGAGACAATGCCACGCACCGTGGAGGCGAGCAAGAAGCTGTCGACCCCGAGATCCTGCAGGCGGGTAATTGCGCCGGCCGCGGTATTGGTGTGCAGGGTTGAGAGCACCAGGTGGCCGGTCAAACTGGCCTGGGTGGCAATCTCGGCGGTTTCGCCATCGCGAATTTCGCCAATCAGAATCACATCCGGGTCCTGACGCAAAATGGCGCGCAGACCGCGGGCAAAGGTCATTCCGGCGCGCAGATTAATCTGTGTCTGGCTGATGCCGGGCAGGTCGTATTCCACCGGATCTTCGACGGTCATAATATTGCGCTGCTGGCGATCCATCTGCTGCAGGGCGGCATAGAGGGTGGTGGTTTTACCGGAACCGGTGGGGCCGGTGACCAGAATAATGCCGTGGGGCCGTGAGATCAGTTCAACCAGCTGCTGTTTGGTCTGCTGTGGCATACCCAGATCATCGGTTTGCAGTTTGCCGGCATCTTTATCCAGCAGACGCATCACCACGCGCTCGCCATGGCTGGAGGGCATAGTGGAAATACGCAGGTCGATACTGCGGCCACCCAGGCGCACACTCATGCGGCCATCCTGGGGTAGGCGGCGCTCGGCAATATCCAGCTTTGACATCACCTTGATGCGCGAGATCAACAGCGGGGCAATTTGAATCGAGGGGCTGAGCACGGTACGCAGCACGCCGTCGAGACGGAACCGCACCAGGGCCTCTTTCTCATAGGGTTCAATATGAATATCCGAGGCGTTCTCTTTCAGGGACTCGGCGATAATGGCATTGAGCAGGCGCACAATCGGCGCGTCATTTTCGGCGTCGAGCAGGTCGCCCGCCTCTTCCAGTTCGGCGGCTGCCGACTCCATATCGACAAACTCTTTCATATCGGCCATCACCGCTTCAGAGGAGTTTTGCCGGCCGCTGTAGAGCTGGCTGAGCTGGGTATCAAATTCCTGATCGGAGACCGGATTAAAGGCGAGTTTGCTGTTTTGAGTCAGGCGCACGACTTCATTGATCGCCCAATCCGGGGCGCCGGGGCCAAGCAGCAGGTCCGCTTCGCTGGCCCGCAATAAAACGCGATTCACTCGAGCGAATTCGTAGGGTAGTAAATCGAGCGCTTGCTCTGTCATTTCGACCTCTGGATGGGCAACTTTGGCCAGACGAACTCTAGCATAGACGAGCTTGGCGGTGCAGTGTTTCGGTTTAGTGACACCCTAAATGCGGCAGCCGGTCCCCGCGCTAGTCCTTGACCGGCTTTCCAGACGCCATGGAGGGAAACGGAAAGGGGCGCACATTGCCGGCGACATCACTTACGCCGCTGGCTTCAGTGATTTTGCAGGTACCCTCTTTTTCCACTTCGTCGATACGCACAATCGACTGCATGGGAATAAAGCTGCGCTTGATGGCCGAAAATTCATTTTTCAGCTTCTCTTCGGCAGGATCGACAATCATCTGTGAGCGTTCACCAAAAATAAATTCTTCAACCTCGAGAAAGCCCCAGAGATCACTCTGGAAGACATGTCGCGCATAGATCTCGTAGACCTGTCCCTGGTTAAAAAAGGTGATTCGATAAATGGGTTCGCTGGACATTAAAAGTTCGCCAATCTGCTGTATTTCAGGGGCAGCGATAATAGCACAACCTGCTTTTATCGCACTGCTTTATGTTGCGAATTGAATGGGCAGGGCTATAATGCACGCCCCCACCAATTGATCAAAGATTAACCAGTTCGATGACTGCAAAACCGATTAAAAAGCTGCATATCGTCACCCATGGCTGCCAGATGAATGAGTACGATTCGGCACGCATGCGCGACCTGCTCGGCGACAGTCATCAGATGGTGGCGACCGACAGTGCCGAGGATGCCGACGTTATCCTGCTCAACACCTGTTCGATTCGCGAAAAGGCCCAGGAAAAGGTTTTTCATCAGCTCGGTCGCTGGAAACATTTGAAAGAGAAAAATCCGCATCTGGTGATCGGTGTCGGCGGCTGTGTCGCCAGTCAGGAGGGTGACGCGATTGCCAAGCGTGCGCCGTTTGTCGACCTGGTGTTTGGCCCGCAGACCCTGCATCGACTGCCGGAAATGATGGAAACCCGCAAAAGCGACGGCACGGTTGTTGTCGATATCAGCTTTCCGGAAATAGAGAAATTTGACCGCCTGCCCACCCCCGAGGCCGACGGCGTATCGGCCTTTGTCTCGATTATGGAAGGCTGCTCAAAATACTGTTCATTTTGCGTTGTGCCCTACACCCGTGGCGAAGAAGTCAGCCGCCCGATGGCCGATGTGCTCGCCGAAATTGCGGCGCTGGCGGCGCAGGGTGTTCGCGAGGTCAATCTGCTCGGTCAGAACGTCAACGCCTATCGCGGTGAGATGCCGGATGGTTCGATCTGCGACTTTGCCGAGCTGCTGCCCTATGTGGC
>JALRJD010000160.1 GCA_023255165.1 Porticoccaceae bacterium
CAGTCGTACGGTCATTTCGGCAATCGCTGGATCGGTGGTGGCCGGGTCGCTGAGCTTGCTGCGAATAGCCCAGTAGCGCCACACTGTGCGCTTTTGCAATTCGCGAGGTAGCCGCTGCAGCCACAGCTGCACAGCTGGCCAATCCGTTTGCTGCAGTGCCTGGCGAATTCGCCATTCAACCAGACTGCCCTCCAGAGTGTCGTTTAGCAATTGCAGATGGTCGACAAAATAGGCGTCGGCGACCTGGGTATAACCCTGCTTGTAGAGGCCTTTAACAATCGCGCTGACAATGGCGCTGCGGGCGCTGTGGTCAAATTCGTGGGTCTGCTGATAGTGGCTCCAACTCTTCAGCGCCGCGTGGCTATTGCGGCGCGCCAGATGCACCAGCGCGTGCTGGATAATTCGCAGTTCTTCCGGGCTGTCGCTGGTAAAGCGCTCAAACTGGTTGATGATATTGGGGTTGCGATCGACCTGGTAATAGAGTCTGGCCAGATTTTGGACGCGCTGGCTTTGCAAAAAGCGCTCAAGATATCGGGCGAGTTGATACTGGTGGTTGAGCAGGGCTTTGTTAAAGCGCTCCCAGGCCAGCGCTTCGCTGATCATATTGTCGGCGCTCAGGCGGGCAAACAGTTTGTCGCACTCCTTGGGTTGCGACTTGTCGACATTCCATAGCTCTAGCGCCTCGGCAATGGCCTGACTGCGCTGCGCAGATTGGCTGTTTGATGATGCACTGATTGAGTAACGAGCCAGCTGATACTGACACTGATGCGCTACCCGCGCATCCTGTGGGTCATAGAACGCCATAAAGGTCGTCCAGTTATTGCGCCGGGCGAGATAGTCCAGCCAGCGACTGCGCAGACGCTGGGCTTTGACGGTGCCAGCATAGTCACTCAGGTACTGGCCAATCTCAGCCTGCCTTGAGGCGCGCATATTGGCGGCCAGATCGGCGTATATAAGGTAGGAGTAAAGAGGGTAGTCGGTTAACTGTGCACGCAACTCGGTGACTCGCTGCCATTTGCCTTCGCCAATCAGCTCAATCGCATCGGCATAGAGCTCCCGCTGCTGTGTCAGTTCTTCAAGCGACTCAGGTGTTTGAAGTTCCCGGGATTGAACGGTTTCCCTGAGATCACTGGCAATACCGGCGCTGCCAAAAACCATGGCCATAAGTGCGATTATGGTCGTGGCGATAATATCCGCGAGGCGGATTTGGGTGAGAGGTAAAATGGCGGCAACCTTACAACAGAAATTTTAAATGTTTATCGCTGGCGGTGGACTAACCGCTGAGCCTGTAATAGCGAGATACGCACGATCAGAGTGTAAGGTGAGAGAGTGTGATGTTGGAAGCCCCTTTTGGAAAAGGGGCTGATTTAGTTACTCTTTCTCGTTGATGCGCACTGCCAGGACATCACATTGGGCACCGTGCAGTACGCTGTTGCTGGTGGAACCAAATACCAGCGCCAGACCATGACGACCGTGGCTGCCGACGATAATCAGATCGACATCATTCTCGCGGGCCATGCGGTGCATTTCATTGGCCGGCTGGCCGAGCACTATATGCTGGTTCTCTGTTGGCACATTGAGCTGCTCAGCCAGTTTCGCCAGTCGCTCTTTGGCCTGGTCTTCCAGCTGCAGCTGAACATCCGACAAATCCACCGGGATATCGCCGCCGTATGTGAACGCTAAGGGCTCAAGGATATGGCAGATCGACATTTTTACCTCGCGGTCGGCAAAAAGTTGCTTGACGCGGTCTACCACTTGCTGTGACTCTGGGGACAGATCAAGCCCGATCAGCAGATGTTTATACGTAGACATAGAGTTGCTCCTTTTTTGAGGTTGGGGTTTTTGATCGAATCGAAGTCGGCTATAAGGTTAACTTTTCAGATCAATGACTGGGTATAAGAGTAGTACGAAATGACATGGTTGTTAATAGTATTGGGTGTGGCAATTGTGCTCTCTCCGCTGATGTGGTTTCGGCAGTCGCCGCGTCAGAAGTTGATAACCGAGCTGCGGCGCTCGGCCAGCGGCAGCGGAGTCCAGGTTACACTGCACCGCCGGCCCGATGCTCGCGAGGATGAAACCCGTCTCGAAACGGTCTGTTACCGTCTGCCCTGGATAAATGGAGATTGCCGTCAGAGCTGGGTTCTGCATCGCTACAGCAGCCGCGGCTGGGATTCAGTCTGCCCTGGCTGGCTGTGGACAATTAATCAGGCGAGCCCGAAATGGGACGCGCTGCTCCCTGATCTGGTGCTCGGCTTGCCCGCCGGTGTCAGCGCAATTGTCGCCAGTGACGCGGGAATTGGCGTTATCTGGGATGAGCGTGACAATGCCGACGATTTACAAAATATCGTCGACAAATTAAAGAAATTACAGCATCAAGCGAAAGAAATTTGTCACTGAAACTTGACCAAGGGGCGTTCAAGCACGTATATATGCGCACCTTTGATGAGATGTTCTTTCATTTTTAAGTAAATTTATCTTCAGCACTGTGCCGCGTTGGCAGGTGCCAAACAGGGAAAATTGCCTTCATGGGAAAGTCGCTAGTTATCGTAGAGTCACCAGCAAAAGCCAAAACGATCAACCGCTATCTGGGCAATGATTTTATCGTTAAATCCAGTGTTGGCCATGTGCGTGACCTGCCAACTGGCGGCAATCGCGCGCCCACGGACCCCAAAGAGCGTGCCCGACAGGCTGCGCTGACCCGCAAGCTTTCTGCGGAAGACAAGGTGATTCACCGCGCTGCCAAGGCAAAATCCCAACTGATTAAAAGTATGGGCATCGATCCCGAGAATGACTGGAAGGCGGAATATGCCACGCTGCCGGGCAAGGAAAAGGTGGTTGCTGAACTGAAGAAACTGGCTAAGAACGCCGATACGGTTTATCTGGCGACGGATTTGGATCGTGAGG
>JALRJD010000174.1 GCA_023255165.1 Porticoccaceae bacterium
CCACCTGCGCGCTCTCCTCGCGCATCTGGTTAAACCCGATCACCGCGTTCGCCGCCGCCGCCCCGGCCGCCGCAATCGCCGCCGCCCCCAACTGCGGCACCGTCACCCCCAGCGACCGCAGCACCCCCGACAACCCCGAAATAGCTTTTTTATTGTGGTTTGTATACGCTATTTCGAGGTAAAGAGATCAGCAGCTACAGCGGCCTGCAGGTAGGGGTGAAGTGGCGATTCTAACTCTTGCGGCGCTCGAGTTTTTCGCTGGTATGCTGCCGCGCAGCACTGCCTTTTTTAATCAGCACATAGGTGGCGCCGAGGCCGCCATGGTGCTTTTGCGCGGTATGAAAAGCCAGCACCTGATCAAACTGTTTCAGCCAGTGATTGACACAGCTTTTCAGAATCGCCGGTCGCTCGCGGCCCTCACCCTTGCCGTGGGTAATCAATGCGCAGCGCACCGCATGCTGTTGACAGTCGTCGACAAAGCGCCACAGGGCCGTGCGCGCCTGTTCAACGGTGTGACGATGGAGATCGAGACGGGATTGAATTTCATATTTGCCCAGCCGCAAATTTTTATACACGCCGTGCTGCACACCAGGCCGTGAAAAAGCCAGTGGATCAAGCGCCGCTACGGGCTCGATAACGCTGTCCGGGTCGAGAAAATTACCTCCGGTTTCGACTTCTAACTGCGCCGCCTGTCGCCGCGCCAGCACGCCGGGAGTTATCTGGGCAGGCTTGGCCACAAACGCGGCACCCTTGCCATGAAGAGGCTCAACCTTGTCGCCAAACAGCGCATCGAAGCCCTGCTCATCGGAGAGAGAATCTTTCTTTAAATGGTCGTGTAAATCTTCGCTTAAATGAACGTTTTTATCCGCGGAAGACATGTCTGCCCTTCTCCTTTGCACTGCCTGTAGAATTTACCCGGCTGCCAATATCGCCCACGCCACAACTGCTGTAAACTGGCCGGCTTTGATTTAGCCCCAGCGAGACAACCCACATGCACGTTACTCACAACAACGTTATCACCCTTCACTATCAGCTTAAAGATGATAATGATGTGATCCTCGATAAAAGTTACGACAGCGCGGAGCCAATGGTTTATCTGCACGGTCATCGGCAGATGATTCGTGGTTTTGAAACCGCGATTGCCGGCGCCGAAGTGGGTGAAAAACGCAGCTTTAGCGTCATGCCTGCCGAGGGTTACGGGCTGCGCAACATCAACAATACGCAGCGCATTCCACTAAAATATCTCAAACATGAAGGCAAACTTTCCGTCGGCCAGACAATTAACGTCAATACCGACAACGGCGTTAAGCCGGGCACTATTATCAAGGTGGGAAAATTTAATGCCGATGTGGATATGAACCATCCCCTGGCTGGCAAAAACCTGCACTTTGAAATAGAGATTGTCGCCATACGCGCTGCCACCGAAGAGGAAATCGCCCATGGCCATGTTCACGGTCACGGCGGCTGTGGCCACTAAAGTAACCCATTAAGATCCTGCGAGAGAAAGGTCGTCAAAAAGCATGAACCTGGATTTTTACTGGTATCAATACGCGCTTATCGTTGTGGTGTTTATCTGGAGCGGCTTTGTGCGTGCCGGTTTTGGTTTCGGCGGCGCCCTGTTTACCATTCCTTTTCTGTTGCTAATTCACAATGACCCGCTATTTTTCCTGCCGATCATCTCGATTCACCTGCTGTTTTTCGCGGCGCTAACGCTCTATTCATCGAGCAGGCCCAACCAGGGTACAACCGATCAATCACTGGCCCCTCAGGCAGCGGTAAACTGGTATTTTGTTCGCTACGCGCTGCTGGTGATGCTGATTCCAAAACTGGCCGGTGTGGTCGGGCTGTTGATTTTGCCAACCAAACTGATGAACAGCATTATCTTTGTTCTCATTGCCGGCTACGCAACAACCTATATTATTGGCCGTCCACTAAAAAGTAACAGCCGCACTCTGGATACAGTGTTTTTAGTTCTCGGCGCCTATATTAGCGGCACTTCGCTGATCGGTGGCCCGCTGGTCATCGCCGTGGCCATGCGCCATATTCAAGCCCATGAATTTCGCAACACATTGTTTGTGCTCTGGTTTGTGCTGGTCAGCATTAAGCTCTGCGCCTTCGCGCTGGCCGGTGTCGACCTGCAGTGGTTGGCGGCATTATGGCTGCTGCCATTTGCTGGAATCGGCCATATTGTCGGGCAGAAATTCCATCATCAATTACTACAGCACAGCAATGCGCGGTTTTACCAACTGCTGGGTTGGGTTCTGTTGTCCACTAGCCTGATCGGGCTGGTTCAGCTACTGGTCTAGATGCCGCTATCGAAGCGCTCACCGCAGCAAAAAGTTGACTACTATTAAGGAAGTATTTACCGAGGGGCTGTTACCAGATCCTATGTCTTCCGTTATTGTGCGACTACTCCTGCCCATATTTTGTGCCGCAGCGGCGTTAATTTTGCGCTCTCAATTTGCCGGCCTTGATAGGCTTGAATCAGATGGGCAACTGCTGTTTTTGTTGCGCCAACTGCCCTATATTTTGCTTGCTCTAGCGGCGCTTATTGCACTGCTCAGCGACCACGCGCCAGAGGCCGGCGCAACCATCAGCCTGCTCTGTGGCTACTGGATCATTCAAACCTGGCTGCAATCGCCGCTGGATTCCCAGCCCGCCAGCCAGATCTTTTACTTGTTAACCCTGATCACCCCCAGCCTGATTGTCGCCTACGCCCTGTGGCCACAGAGCAACTGCCGACAAATCGCCGGCATTGCCGCCATTGTGCTCAGCCCGCTGCTGCTTATTGTCATTGCACGACTCTACGCCTTTGAGCACAGCCTGCTTTTGGGTGCGGCCAGCAGCGCACTGGCCAATGGCTTCGGCGGCGGTCATCTGTCAGCCCTGACCTGGTCGCTGTATATGATTGCGCTGCCGCTGTGCCTTGGCCTCTGCCTCAAGCGACAAAACAGTTTCGACAGCTCACTGCTGGGCTGCGGGTTGATGACCTTGATTACCTATAACTGGATTCAGCTCTACAGCATCTCGGCATTTATGTATGCCGGCATGGGGCTGCTGCTGACGCTGAATATCACCATTACCCTGCTGCAGATTGGCTACCGCGATGACCTGACTCAGATCGGCAACCGCCGCGCGCTGCAACAAACCGCCAAAACCCTGCGCGGGCCCTACAGCATTGCTATGGTCGATGCTGACTACTTCAAGAAAATAAACGATCAGTTTGGTCACGATCTCGGTGATCAGGCGCTGCGGGTTATCGCCAATCTGCTGAAACAGACCGCCGATGGCGGCAAGGCCTTTCGCTATGGTGGAGAAGAGTTCTGCCTTTTATTTAAGGGTAAAACCAAACAGGAGGTGCTGGCAACATTGGAGGCCAGCCGTCAGGCGATTGCCAACTACGATATGGTGGTGCGGGATAAAAAACAGCGCCCGAAAAAAACCAAACAGGGTGAGAAAAAACGCGGTGCCAGTCGACGCAACAGCGATGTGCGCCTTACCGTGAGTATCGGCGTTGCCTGCAGCGACAATATCACACCGTTTGAACAGGTCTTAAAAAGTGCCGACCGCGCCCTCTACCGGGCCAAGGCGCAGGGACGCAATTGCATTCAGGCTGCCTGACTTGGGCAACTAATTATTTGGCTGTTTATCTGTTTTTCTATTTAGCTGTGAAAGACCGTGCTCTGTCCAAGCGCCGCGCGCTCCGTGCGGAAATTATTCGCCTCATCCGCTGCATCGACATAGCCAAATGACAGCCCCATCAATAATTTAAAGCGACTCTCCACGCCCAATTCCTCTCGCACCAGATCCGGGTAACAACTGACCGATGTCTGCGGGCAGGAACCAATGCCGCGATCGCTCAGCGCCAGCATCAGAGTTTGAGCATACATACCTGTATCAGCGGCCAGGCGCACAGTTTCCGGAAACTCGTCGGTAACAAAGATAAAGGCAATATGCGGCGCATCGAAAAACTCAAAATTGCGCATCCACGACCAGGCGCGTTTTTCCGGATCATCGCGACGCACACCCTGATGCTCCCACAGGCCCATCGCCGAGCAGATCTGACGTTCGCGGTAATCACCACTAAATTTTCCCTGCCAGGGAAAGTCGGGATTGGCATTGGACTGGTTAGCTGCGGCGGCTTTCATTTTTTCGCGCAGGGAATCACAGGCACCAGCAGAGACCACATGCACATGCCAAGGCTGGATATTGCAGTTGGAGGGCGCCCAGCTGGCCAGTTCAAAAACCTCTTTCAAAGTCTGTTCATCAACCGCTTTGGGCAAAAATCCGCGGTACGAGTGCCGGGCCCTTACTACATCTGCAAATTCCATTATGTCTCTCCACTGTGTTTTTATTTGCGCCGAACTTTAACAATGCCGCCAAATACTGTCTACACAAAGCTTATCTTAACCAGGCAAGCGCCAGTTAAAGTTAAAAAAAACCCCACGGCTTCCACCGCAGGGTTATCGAAACAGATCAATCAGATCTGTAGGGTTTTACATCAAACCGGACAACATCACTTATTCAAAAAGCACTGGTCAAAAAACACTATTCAAAGTACGAGGTCGGCATCGCCATCAAACTCTCAAGGTTGGCAGACAACGTTTTTGCGTGCATATCGGCCCGGGGCAGAATGCGCTCAAAGAAAAACTCGGCGCTGTGCAACTTGGCCTCAAGAAACTCGCGATCGCCCTCGCCCGCATCAAGCAGACGCTGAGCCGCGGCACTCATCTGCGCCCACATAAAGGCCATGTAGGCGTAACCGGAAAACATCAGGAAATCCACCGATGAAGCGCCCACCGCATCCGGATTCCTTTTCGCCCGCAGCGCCATGCGGTAAGCCAGATAGCGCCATTTCAACGCCAACCTGGCAATGCTCCAGGCGCGCTTGCGCATGGATTTGGCCAGAGGTGATTTTTTCCAGGGCAAAAACTGTGCGGCAAAACGCAACATATCGCCGCTAAACAGATTGAGCTGTTTGAACTTGTCCATCAACACTTTGCGCCCGACCAGATCCAATGCCTGAATGCCAGTGGTACCTTCATAAAGTGTGGCGATGCGGCTGTCACGCAAAATCTGCTCCATGCCCCACTCTTTAATGTAACCGTGACCACCAAACACCTGCACACCGTGGTTGGCCGCCTCAACACCCAATTCGGTAATAAACCCTTTCAAAATCGGCGTGCAGAAGCCGAGACGAATCTCCGCAGCATCGCGCTCTTGTTGGGTTTTGGCGCCGCGGTAAAGGTCGGCAAACTGACTGGCATAGGTGACCATGGCGCGGCCACCTTCGGCAATCACACGCTGGGTCAGCAGCATGCGCCGCACATCAGGGTGTTCAATAATGGCATCCGCCGGACCATCCGGATTTTTAACCCCGGAGAGCGAGCGCATCGCCAGACGTTCACGGGCATATTTTGCCGCACCCTGATAGGAGCGTTCGGCTGCCGCCGCTCCCTGGCTGGCGGTGCCAATGCGTGCCACATTCATGTAGGTAAACATCGCCGCCAAACCCTGATGGGGCTCGCCAATCAAAAAGCCGGTGGCATTATCAAAGTTGAGCAACGCTGTGCCATTGCCGTGAATGCCCATCTTGTGTTCGATGGAACCGCAGCGCACACCATTGCGCTCGCCTGCAGAACCATCTCCGGCAGGCAGAAACTTGGGAATAATAAACAGTGACAGACCTTTGGTTCCGGCGGGGGCGTCGGGCAATTTAGCCAGCACAATATGAACAATATTTTCGGTCAGGTCGTGCTCACCGGCGCTAATAAAAATCTTGGTGCCGTTAACACTGTAGCTGCCGTTATCATTGGGCACCGCGCGCGTTTTCATCAAGCCAAGATCGGTGCCGCAGTGGGGTTCGGTCAGACACATGGTGCCGCTCCATACCCCGCTGATCAGCTTGCCGAGGTAATCTTTTTTCTGCTGCTCGGTACCACTGGCTTCCAGTGTCGCCACCGCCCCTTCGCTAAGACCTGGATACATCGCCCATGCCCAGTTGGCTGTGGTTAACATCTCGTTGATCGCAATGCCGATTGACGACGGCAAATCCTGCCCGCCCATATCGACGCTGCCGGTCAAGGTCGTCCAGCCAGCTTCAATAAACTTGGCGTAAGCCTCTTTAAAACCTGCTGGCGTGGTGACAACGCCATCGTCCCAGGTACAGCCCTCGTCGCCACTCTGATAGATCGGCGCCAACTCATTTTCACAGAACTTGGCAGCCTCGGTAAAAATCGCCTCGACCATATCCGCAGTGGCCTCTTGGCCACCGTTGACCTGTTTGTATTTGCTCTGCATATCCAGAACATCGTTAAACAGAAACAGATAATCGTTAACCGGAACCTTGTAATCGGGCATTGTTTTTCTCCTCTCAGAGTGGATCGGAAATCTGACCAAAAAGATGAAGTGCGCCAGTGCTTTTGTTTTTCAGTGAAAAGCGCAGATCCTGTTCACCCAAATCATGTTTATATGTATCGCTGTTAAAAACCACCTCGGCGGGCAGAAACAGCGGGCGATGAAACGCCACGTCAACGCTGTAGCCCGACTCTGGCAACAGTTGCTCAAGAGCGGCGAGACAGCGCGCCTTCGACCACATGCCATGGGCAATCGCCTGTTTGAAACCAAACAGCCTGGCAGTGATATCCGATAAATGTATCGGGTTGTAGTCCGCGGAAATTTTGGCATAGCGGCGGCCAATATCAGCAGCGACGGCCCAGTGTTCGCCGTCGCCCTGAGGCAGGCTCTGTCTGTTTCGCACCGAGGCTATGCCGGTCTTGCAGCGATTTAAATAGGTCGATGTACTCGACCAGACCGTCTGCTGATCAACCTTGGCAACCACATCGATATCCCACTCAACTCCGCGGCTGGTGACTTCGCTGGCGCCAATGGTGGCTTTCATACTGATTGAAGCACCGAGATCAAACACCTCGTGCACTGTGATCGCATTGCGCAGATGTACCTGCCCCATCGCCTTCATCGGAAAATCCTGCTGAATCAACAGGTTTAACGACAGCGGAAAGGCCAGCATATGCAAATAGGTCGCGGGAACCGCCAGACGATTATCGAAACCACAAACGGCCCGGTAGGCGCGCAAATGGTCGCGGCGAATCACCAGATGATTGATCTCTGTACTCAGCGCCGGCAGTGCATCACCAAGCTGATAGTGCCCGGATTTAAACGCGGCACGGCCGAGCAGCGAGGGCATATTGGGCAGCTGCTCAAGCACAATCGGGCTGAAGCCCGGGCGCGGGCCGAGTCTCTGTGAGTGGTCAGGTTGTTGATTGGTGGAATTCATTTTAGTCATTCTGCGCGAAACCTCCCTGGTATCCATTGGCAGTAAACAAAGGCTATATTGTCATTTCGGCCAATTGTGTATGATGGCCGCTTTGATTCATTTGGTAAGTGTATGTCAGGTTTAACAGATGCGGGAACTTTAGTCCGGTTGGCATATCAAGGATTGATCAATTTAGGTGTCGACGCCGACGAAGTGCTACGCCGCTCCGGGCTCGATCCGCAACAACTCTACCAAACCAATTTGCGCACCCGCTTCTCGGCGCAACCGCTGTTTTGGAAAGCCGCAGTTGAGCTCTCCGGCGACCCCTGCATCGGCCTGCATCTGGGTGAAAAGATGCCCGTTTATAAAGGCCAGATTCTCGAATACCTGTTTCTCAGCAGTGCCAATTTTGGCGATGGCTTACGACGTGTGATCAACTATCAGCGACTGATCAGCGACGCGCTGCACGGACAGCTAATTGAACAGCCGCGCCCCTGTCTGACCAGCTATTTTGCCGAACACCAATACGCCACCTCGCATCTGGCCGAGGCTATGGTGCTGGGCTTGATCAAATCTTTTCACGCTGTGACCGACGGCGCCTTCAAAGCCGAGAAGATTGTCTTTAACCATGCTCCCAACACCGACCTCGCCGAGTACCAGCGCATCTTTCAGTGCGACGTGGTCTTCGAAGCAAAATCCTTTCAGCTTTTTTTCGCCCCGGAAATTCTTAATTACCGCTCGCTTAACGCGGTGCCCGAACTGCTCAATCTGCATGTCAAAGCCGCTGACCAACATCTGGCGCTTCTGCAAAAACAGGATTTTATTCGCGAAGTGCGCAGCCAGATTGCCGCCCTGCTTGAAGGTGGAGACGTGACATTGGAGCGAGTTGCCGCGCGACTCGATATTACCGCGCGCAACCTGAGACATCAGTTGAACAATACCAACACCAGCTTTCAGCAGTTGCTTAACGACCACCGCCACTCGCTGGCCAAGCGCCTGCTGTCACGCACCGATGAAGAGATCAGTGAAATTGTCTACCTCACCGGTTTCTCTGAACCGGCCACCTTTTACCGCGCCTTCAGGCGCTGGGAGAACAGCACGCCCATTGAATACCGCAGGCGTGCGCGGAGGATGGCCAGCACCATTTCCACCGCCAGTGACATACAGTAGAATGCCGCACAGTCAAATTCATCGCACAGATCAAAGAGCTTGAGGCCGTTGTGAACAAGCTGGAGCACGGCGACGTTGCGCTTGAGGATTCGATTGCGCTTTACGAGCGCGGCGCGGCTCTCAAGGCGCGCTGTGAAGCCAAGCTCAAGGAAGCCGAGGAAAAGGTCGCCAAGATCACCTTTGGTGCCGATGGCGCACCGAGCGGCACTGCTCCTCTCGACGCTGGCTAAGATGTCGTTCCCTGAGGCGCTGACCCGCGCCAGACAGATTTCCGAGCACCGTATTGCGCGGGCGCTGGAGGGTGTCGATCTGCCTGTGGCGGAGGCGATGCGCTATGCGGTGACGGGCGGCAAGGGGCTTCGCGGGTTTCTTGTGATCGAGGGCGCGCGGCTTCATGGGGTTGCGGATGCGACCGAAGCAGCGGCAGCGATTGAGGCCGTTCATGCCTATAGCCTTGTGCATGACGATATGCCGTGCATGGACGACGACGATCTGCGCCGTGGTCAGCCGACTGTGCATCGTAAATGGGACGAGGCTACGGCGGTGCTTGCGGGCGATGCGCTCCAGTCTTTGGCATTCGAGCTTTTGGCCGAGGCCAAATGTTCCGCCGAGGCGCGGATCGGGCTGATCCGCAGCTTTGCCGTTGCGGCGGGGGTGCGCGGGATGGTTGGCGGTCAGGCGATGGACATCGCCGCCGAGACTGCCAAGACACCCTTGACACTTGAAGAGATTACGCGGCTTCAGGCGGGCAAGACGGGCGCGCTTATCACGTGGTCCGCCATTGCGGGGCCGATGATGGCTGAGGCAGATGTCACGCCGCTCAGGACCTATGGTGATGCGCTGGGCCTTGCGTTCCAGATTGCCGACGACATCCTTGATGTCGAAGGGGATCAGGAAACCGTGGGCAAAGCGCTCCGCAAAGATGATGCAGCGGGCAAGGCGACCTTTGTTTCGCTCCTTGGACTTGAGGGGGCGAAACGCCGCGCAAATCAGCTCGTGACTGAGGCCTGCGACGCTCTATCTCCCTATGGTGAGGCCGCAACGGTGTTGCGGGACGCCGCGCGGTTCGTTATCGACCGCAAGAAGTAATTTTCCAACGGGCGCTTTGCCATGACCAGACCAGTGACGCCATTGCTCGACACGATCCAGAGCCCCGCCGACCTCAAGGGGCTTAGTGATGCACAGCTGCGCAAGCTGGCCGACGAGCTTCGGGCCGAGACGATTTCCGCCGTTTCGGAAACGGGCGGGCATCTTGGGGCTGGGCTTGGCGTGGTGGAAATGACCGTGGCTTTGCATGCCGTTTTCGATGCGCCCAAGGACAAAATCATCTGGGACGTGTCGCACCAATCCTATCCGCACAAGATCCTTACGGGACGGCGCGACCGTATCCGCACGCTTCGGACCAAGGACGGGTTGTCGGGGTTCACCAAACGATCCGAGAGCGCCTATGACCCGTTCGGTGCGGGGCATTCATCGACGTCGATCTCTGCGGCTTTGGGCTTTGCCGTGGCGCGGGATCTTGGCGGCACCGCCGAGAGCGGGCTTGGCGATGCGATTGCCATCATCGGTGACGGGTCGATGAGCGCGGGCATGGCGTTCGAGGCCATGAACAACGCGGGCCATCTCAAGAAACGGATGATCGTTATTCTCAATGACAACGAGATGTCGATTGCCGAACCGACGGGCGCTCTGTCCTCTTACCTCAGCCGACTTTATGCGGGCGAGCCTTTGCAGGACCTCAAAGAGGCCGCGAAGGGCGCGATCGGGCTTCTTCCGCCGCCGTTCCGCGAGGGGGCCAAGCGCGCCAAGGATATGCTCAAGCATATGACCGTGGGCGGCACTATGTTCGAGGAGCTGGGCTTTCGCTATATCGGGCCTGTGGACGGGCACGACATGGAGCAGCTTTTGACCGTGCTGCGGAGCGTCAAGGCGCGGGCGGACGGGCCGGTGCTCATCCATGCGATCACCAAAAAGGGCAAGGGCTATGCCCCCGCAGAGACCGCGCGGGACAAGGGCCATGCCACGGCCAAGTTCGACGTGCCGACTGGCAAGCAGGTCAAGGCCAAATCCAATGCGCCGTCCTATACCAACGTCTTTGCCGAAGTACTCCTCAAGGAAGCGGCGCGCGATCCCAAGATTTGCGCGGTGACGGCTGCGATGCCTGATGGCACCGGATTGGCGCGATTCATGGAGCGCTATACCTCGCGCTGTTTTGACGTGGGGATTGCCGAGCAACATGCG
>JALRJD010000185.1 GCA_023255165.1 Porticoccaceae bacterium
TTCCTTTATAACGGCTAAATGGCGTGTTACTAACATGCGCCCACTCGGATCCATAGAGCACAAAGGACCCTTCGCGACCGCTGTTTTCTGCCGAATTATCAAAGTTTGCAGCAAACTGTCCGATGGGCGGCGGCGCACTGCTGTGGTCCCAGTGTTCGGCACCATTGTCAGAGATAAATACAATGATGGTGTTATCCAACTTATCCCGCTTATCAAGATAATCAATAACACGCCCAATACCTGTATCCATATAATCAACCATGGCCGCATATATCTCCATATTGCGTGCATGATAGATTCTCTCTTGGTCTCTCAGATCATTCCAGGGTTTCACATAATCCGGCCTTTGCGGCGCCTGAATAGAGCTGCCGAATAACCCCAGCTTTTGTTGCTTGGCAAATCGACCCTGTCGTACCAGGTCGTAACCTATATCATAGGCACCCCGGTATTTGTCTATTATCGAATCTGGTGCCTGCAACGGCCAGTGGGGGGCTGTATATGCCAAATAGGCGAAAAATGGCCTGCCGTCATCAACATTGCTGTCGATCTGCTCAATGATTCGGTCGGTGTAGAAGGTTGTTGAGTAAAAGTCTTCGGGCAACTCGTCTATCAAGCGTCCATTGTCACGATAAAGCACCGGATGACGGTGTGCATCGCCACCTGCCATATCCGAGAAATGGCTACCAGCGCCATAGAGCATGGCAAAAGACTGCTCAAAACCGCGACTGCGCGGCGACTGATCAGGATGCATACCCAGGTGCCATTTACCGGCCATATAGGTGTGATAACCAGCAGATTTGAGAATCTCGGCAACTGTATCAACTCGTGCGCTGAGATGCCCCTCGTAACCTGGCTGACCCATTTGATTGTCTGCCACTGTCTCTGCCATATTGCCAAGACCAGCAACATGGCTATCCATACCCGTCATTAACATTGAGCGGGTCACTGAACAGGTAGGGCCACTGTAAAAGTTAGTCAGTGACATTCCCCTGGCGGCCAGATCATCCAGATTTGGTGTCAGAATTTCACTGCCAAATGCACCTATATCCGAGTAGCCCAGGTCGTCCGCGACAATCAGTAGAATATTGGGTCGGGACTGAATAGCTCGTGCATCTTCATTGCTTGATGCTGCACCCGAATCGCCATCTTGACTGCAGGCACTCAATAACAGCGTTAGAGACAGTATTCGCCACATAGACATATCCAACCATTAAAATTTATTTGTAAATTGGCTATTCAGACGAGGGGTCGGTCTCAAAAACCGTTCTCCCGCATTTCTCCAAAAAACGTTTTTAATTCTATTCTGAACCTGATGCGCTCGCCTGCTCGCGCAGCTCAATGGCACTGCTCAGATAATAATTTCTGGCTGTGGCAGTCAGCATGTCTTCTGCCAACGCGGTCAATGCATCTGCTTTGCTGTGCATGGCTGCTCTATTCTTTGGGTCAACTGCCAAAAGGTAATCACACAACACAGCTGCCCACTGATAGTCCTGCTCTTTTATCGCACCGGCAATCAAATCACCAAGTGCATCCTTGCCACCGGCCAGCTTGACGATACGCTGCGCTTCCTGTTCATCACTGAGGGGAAACAGGTTCGTCGCATTGCCATCAAACCATCCCAGATAACCACTAAAGATCGCGCGAACTGCCCACTCAGGATTGCCATAATAAGGACGCAGATAATCGAGATTTTTATACTTCTCTGGTAGCACCACATAGTCGACCAATTGATTCGGCGTCATTCCCTTATTAATGCCCTCAACAGTCTTATCAAACAGAAAGAGTATTGCATCCCTGTAGTTAGTAAGCGTTTGGTTAACTTCGATCTTACCAATTATCGGGCGAGTGTGACCACCAACCAGGGCGACAGCACCCTCCTGCATTATCATATCGATCACATTGGCCCAACTTCTAATATCTCGATAAGGTGTACCGCGAAGTGCATACAAGTTGGGCCATGACTTGTAAAAGCTATCGCCTGCAAATACCACATGCTCAGCAGGAAACCACAGATAGAGAGCATCGTCGGTTTCTCCTGTGGCGGCAACCAGCTCCAGATTCAAGCCAGCTACACTGAGTTTTTGTCGCTCTGAATTAAATATATGAGTTGGTCTTACCTCTTGATCAGCCCCCCATATGCCGCTCTTTCTATTGGGCCAAAAAGCCTTGGCAACGCCATTATTAATGCGCTGCTCAGGGGACAACGCGAAACCTGCCTGTTTTTTACCGCGCTTTTTTTGAATCAGGATTCCAGCTGACTCGAGTGTATGCTGCTCATGTGGGAAACCCTCACGAGCCCAAACCTCAACATCCGTTGAATCCATAAAAGCGGAAGCACCATGAGTATGATCGGGGTGCCCATGAGTAAAGATAATTGCCTTGACCGGCTTATCGACAATGCGCCGAAAGTCCGCCCGTATTTCCTGACTGCTAGCCACATCCAATCCAGTATCAACGATCACTATGCCTCGCGGGCCAACAATCATGCTGACCGGCGAGACCGCATAGCCCACGGCGGTATAGACACTTTCAGAAACTCTGAGGATTTCCTTGTTAAATTCTGCGTTGCGACTGATCAGCAGGCGACTGGGATCCGGATCTTTGGCAACCGCGGTACCAGCGGCTATAAAAGCAACCATAATGGCGGACATCAACAATGAAAAACCTGTGCTTGTTCTCTCCACTCTTACAACTCCTATTCCAACAATTTGACAACGATAGATTACAAAACCTCCCCGGGATTAAACAATCCCGGGGAGGTTTTTACATACCAGGGGGAGATAGTATGTCTGACCTGAAATCTAGAAATCTACGCTGATTGAAGCCCCAAGAGTGCGGGTAGATGCACTGCTAACTCGGCATAGGGCATTCATATGCATAGCCGATTGGGCGTTTACAGTATTGCCCAATATAGCATTGCCATCGTTGATTACTATGCCGCCACAAAAGTTCTCATCTGACAGATTCTTGCCATACACTGAGAAGTTGTACTGCTGGGACTCACCAAATCTATAGCTGAGATTGGCATTCAACAATGTGTAAGCATCAACGCTCAACTGGTCTATGATCTCGTCGTTACCATTGGTTGCAGTAGCCTTAACCTGCTCACCGGTATGAGCAATATTGCCCGTCAGTGTCAGAGTGTTGCCACTTTTTAACTCAAACTCTTGAGAGACCAGAAGGTTAAATGAAACACTCGGGGAACTAGCCAACTCGGCACCGGCAAAAAAGTTTGCACTATCGCCAGCATCAGTGACTTCGGTATCAAGCAGAGAGAGTCCAGCCTGCATATACAAGCCGTTGTCTCCGCCATACTTAAGGTTAAGATCAAGCCCCTTTATCTCAGACCGAAGAGCGTTATCAAGAGTTGGAATGCCTCTTGCGGTAACGAACTGCTGAAGATTTTCGTATTTATAAAGAAACGCTGCCGCATCTAACTGAACACGTGAATCCAGGAAATCGCCCTTAAAACCAACTTCCCAGGCATCCAAAGACTCCGGCTCGAGCCTGCTCTCTTCCAGGCCGGTAATAACATTGGCAAGTGGCAACAGTGCATAGACAGGACGAATATCCAGAGCCGACCCCTTAAAACCTCTGGAGTTACTGAGGTAGACCATGGCATTTTCTGTCGCTTCCCAATCTAACTTGACGGTATATCCCAGATCTCTGTTATCCAGATTCTGCGTTACCTGTCTGGCAATTTGGTAGCCATTCTCATCATAGTCAGAGGTGCCAGGATTCTGCGCTGCAACAAGTGCATGTATATCGTCTCGGAAATAGGTATTTGACTGAGAATCACCTGCGATAACAGGAGAAGAAGGTAGGTAATTACCTTCTATTTTTTCATCAGACCAACGTATACCAGCTGTTAATGTGAGCGCATCGCTAAAATCATATTCGCCCTGGAAATAGACACTAAGATTTTTCTTGGTGTGATCCAATTGAACATTGGGAAGCTGCGTACCATTTTTAAATCCACCTCTCGCACCACGAAGGCCAGTGTAAGAAACAGCATCATCATTTAGGTAATACAATCCGGCAATCCAGCGATATTCTTCATCGGCGCTGGAAATTAAACGAAACTCCTGCTGCAGGGTATCGCGATCATCCTGATGGAAAGTATGCAACCCGAGCGTCGCGCCACCATCATTGTCATTGGCGTTCTTAAAATTCAGATTATCCATTGAGGTCATTGAGGTAAAGGTAGCCCAGGGCAGCTCGTAATCAACTTTCAAGTACGCGCCCGAAGTATCCAGAACCTCGATACCAAAATTTTGGGCCGTGGTATCCCAGGAGCCTGTAGAAGGATCTGTCGCCGGGTCAGAGGCATCACCGCCAGCACGACTTAGACAGTTGGTGTCTACACTGAAATCGATGATCCCTGATACTGGTGCATCAGCGCAAAGTCCGCCAGATCCATCGGGTGATCTAGTGCCTACTGCCTTGATAGCCGTACTGTTGTTATCAGATTTTAAGGCATGCATATTAAAGGTTACGCTGGCGAGATCAGAGGGTTGCCACAGCAGAGTGACACGACCCGCTTTAGAGTCCTCATTGCCATATCGCTTGCCATTGGTAACCGAAGTAAATGCACCGCCATCATCAATAGTTTGCATTGCAACACGGGCGGCCAGGTTATCTGATATATCAAAGCCTACTGCAAATTCTGTTTCAACATGACTGTTACTGCCCCATTTCACAGTCGCATCACCGTGAGTACCAGCACCGATTTCTGGCTTTTTACTGATGTAATTAACTGCACCACCTGTGGTGTTTAATCCAAACAAAGTATTTTGTGGACCCTTAAGAATCTCAACGCGCTCCATATCATACAGCGCTGACTTTGCGTGAAAACCACTGGTTAGTGTCACATCATCAAAGTACTGGCCAACAGCAGATGCAGCTGTAATATGAACATCGCTGGTTCCAACGCCGCGTAAAAAGTAATTTCGGTTTGATCCCTGCTGTATCGCAGACGCAAAGCCTGGTGTTATATCAACCAGGTCACTAGCATTGGTCACGCCCAGTGTTTTCATGGTGTCGCCAGTAAAGGCACTAACTGCAACAGGAACATCCTGGAGAGACTCAGAGCGTTTTTGAGCAGTAACAATGATTTCTTCAAGCGCGCCATAGGCGAATGAATGACCGATTAAAACCGCAGAACCCAATACAAGCTGTGCAGTAGATTTTTGAAATTTATTTTTATAAAAATTCATAGGAACCCCCCCTCCTTATTTTGTTAATGCCTTGCACTGAAATCCATTACTCCAAGTCTTTATGCTTTATCAGTAATGTATTGCACACTTAACTGTGCCAGTTACAAGAATGATCTCACCTCTTATTTGTCTAATGTGGTGAGAGTGGTAATATATAATCGCTCTCAAAATATGATAATACTCAAAATATCAGTCTCACTGTTCGCAAAATACGTTTAATATAAAGGTAATTAAATGAATGAACTTGAATGTATACGAGCCTTTGTAAAAGTAGTAGAAGTCGGCAGTTTTGCCGAAACAGCTCGTCAAACGAACACTGCAAAATCTGTGATTACCAAGCGTGTCAATCAACTTGAAGATCACCTGGAATTGCAACTCCTGCGACGCTCAACTCGAAAACTGACGATCACCGAGGGGGGTGCCGACTTTTATGAAAGAGCGGTTCGCGTGCTATCCGAACTTGATGATGCCAAGACATCAGTCAGTGGCGTGGAGTGGGGTCTAACCGGGACCTTTAGGGTTAGCTGTATCTCTTCCTTTATTTACAGTCATGTCGCACATGATCTATGTGAATTTCAAAAAGAGCATCCGGAATTAACGGTGGAACTTGAGCAACATGATCGATTCTGTGATCCGGTCCAAGAAGGTTTCGATGTCTGTTTGCAAACAGGAGTGCACTCCAGAGGCATTTTGGAAGCCTCCGAAATATTTCCAGTGCGGCGACTGATCGTAGCAACACCTGAATATATCAAAAAGAACGGAATGCCATTGAAGCCCGACGATCTTCCGCAACACAGATTTTGTCACAATACATTTATCGAGCCTGACTGCTGCATTAATTTATCCTTCCCCGAGGGAATCAAGCCCATATCCATTAAACCAATAATACAAACCAACACGATCTGGATGTTGCGTGCAGCCATTATGAGTAATGAATATATGGCAGTAATGCCTGCGTTCTTTATTGAGGATGAGATTATTAGCGGTAAGCTTGTCGCTGTTTTGCCCGAGGTTCAGCTCAAGAGCATAATGATATCGGCCTTTTATCGCCGCTCGTCATTTGTGCCTATGAAGGTAAGAATATTTGTTGCCTTTTTACGCAGAAAGTACGGCGACAAACCGCCGTGGGAAAATAGATTGCTCAATGCGCGACCAGAGCTGTCTTTCGCCCTGGGGCCCGAATGCAACAATAAAACCGGATAAAGAATTAATTCAGGGTTTGTTTGATTATCTCTCTACCGCACTCTCGACAGGCTGAGTCTAGGATGATCCGCGCGGATCGCGATCGCTGTGGTTAGCTAAAAAATCAACATAGTTCAATATATCATCCGGTGACACCCGGGCAAATGCGGTAGAAGCAAGCCATGCAGCCTGAACCCTGCCTTGATTATTAATCAGAAATGTGGCCGGCTCGCAAAACAGTGGCATTTCAATTTCCTTCTCGCGCTTTGATATATAAACGCCCATTGCCCGAGCCTGCTCTATAGGCATCTCGTAACCAATAGTTAATCTGGACAATCCATAGTCTTTTGCCATCGCCCTGGCTCTTGCCTCTGTGTCAGCACTGACCGCTAATATATCCACGCCCCGTGCGGCAAAGTCATCCTGCAGTCTCTCAAGACTTTGCAGCTGGGTTTTACAATGCCCACACCACATGCCGCGATATATAGTTAGCAGCGACATTGATCCCGATGGCCGGGTAGAGCTTAGCCAGCTACCCCCGTTTAAAAGATTGATTTTAAATTCAGGTAATGGCCCTCCGGTTTTGTTACTCAAGATCACTTCACTCCCTTATATTCGATGGTTCTATTTCTCCTGGAGTCTCTGATATCTCTGGGAGGCTTGAATGAGTGTGCTAAGTCTGAATGGTTACCCATTTCAAATCGGTGAATGCATCCAGATCCGCCTCTGTTCCCTCTCGGCCAAAGCCACTGTCACCAACACCGCCAAAAGGCACATGGGCTTCATCGGTTAGTGAGGGTCCATTAATATGCACCATGCCGGCTTCAATTCTTTTTGCGAAACTCATGGCACGATGAATATTGGCGGTGTAAATGGCCGAACTCAGTCCATAGTTGGTATTGTTTGCCTCTGCTACGACCTCATCAAAATCAGAAAATCGGTACACACAGACGACAGGCCCAAATGTCTCTTCCTTAAATACATCCATATCCTGAGTCACGTCCAGCAGCACAGTAGGTGCACAACGATTGCCATCCCAAGTGCCCCCCACAGCAACGGTTGCTCCTTTGCTGCGGGCATCTTCAATATGTCGTTTCACCCGTTCACGCTGACGCGCGCTGATCAGCGGGCCAATAATAGTGTCGGGATCACGCAGATCTCCCATACCCAATTTGCCCGCGATAGTCACATACATTTTGGTGAACTGCTCATAGATAGTTTCATGAACATAGACTCGACTAGACCCGATACAGGCCTGTCCCTGATGCATAAAGATTCCGCGCACCGCACCCGGCACTGCCTCTTGAAGATCCGCATCATCCATAATTACCAGAGGATTTTTACCCCCCAGCTCCAAAGTGACATGTTTGTTATTTTCGGCACAGAGTTTTTGGATATGTTTACCAACTACAGTTGAACCGGTAAAGG
>JALRJD010000201.1 GCA_023255165.1 Porticoccaceae bacterium
AGGATCGGCATTGAAAAACAGACCAACAGTTTTGTTCGCGGCTAGCGCGAAAAAACCTAATAGACAGGACAGGTAGATGAAACAGCAACTAATTACCATGCTCGAATTGCAAAACGATATGAATACCAAAGTGCATAGCGACTGGCGGCAGAAGGACTTTGAATGGTACCGCGCAATCTGGGTTGAATGCGCCGAGCTGCTGGACCATTACGGCTGGAAGTGGTGGAAGAAACAAACGCCTGATATTGGTCAAATTGCCCTTGAGTTGGTGGATATTTGGCACTTCGGTCTGAGTATTATGCTGTTAAAAGGCGATGCGCCGGATGCCATTGCCGACGAAGTGATCGCAGCGTTTTCGACGCCGCAGCAGGGTGGTGACTTTCGCCTCGATCTCGAAGATTTCACCCATCACACGCTGGCCAGCAAAGGCTTTGATGTGATTCGCTTTGCTCGTTTGATGCAGGGCATCGAGATGGATTTCGAACAGCTTTATGTCGGCTATGTGGGCAAAAATGTGCTCAACTTCTTCCGCCAGGACCACGGCTATCAGGATGGCAGCTATCACAAACAGTGGGGCGGCAAGGAAGACAATGAGCATCTGGTGGATATTGTTGCCACCCTGGACACCTCGGCCAGTGATTTTAAGGATCAGCTCTACGGCCGTATGCTGGCGACTTATCAAGCACTTTGCGCCTAGCAGGAATGAAATCAGTTGTTGTGCAAAATTATTGTTGAAAATGTCCGGCATCAGCTTGCCGGAGATGCAATTTAGCGGCGCATCCTTATAATAGCGCCCGGGATTTTGACACCAACCTGCACTGCAGCACTTAACCAACTGCTTTAACTAAAATACTTACCTTTCCGGAGAACCATCTTGAAATCACCCGTTCGCGTAACTGTCACAGGGGCCGCAGGCCAAATTAGTTATTCACTGTTATTCCGTATCGCCGCTGGCGAGATGCTTGGTTCAGACCAGCCGGTTATTCTGCAAATGCTCGAAATCACGCCAGCGCTTGAAGCGTTGAAAGGTGTAGCGATGGAGCTGGAAGATTGCGCATTCCCGCTGCTCGCCGATATGGTTTGCACCGATGATGCCGCGGTCGCCTTCAAAGACACCGATTACGCACTGCTGGTTGGCGCACGTCCACGCGGCCCCGGCATGGAGCGCAAGGATCTGCTGGAAGCCAATGCCGCGATCTTCTCGGCACAGGGTAAAGCGATCAACGACAATGCTTCAAAAGATATTAAAGTGCTGGTTGTAGGCAACCCTGCCAACACCAACTCATTGATTGCTCAGCGCAATGCACCGGATATCAACCCGCGTCAATTTACCGCCATGACGCGCCTCGACCACAACCGCGCCCTGAGCCAGATTGCCGCCAAGACCGGCAGCACAATCAATGACGTGACCCATATGACCATCTGGGGCAACCATTCAGCGACCCAGTACCCGGATATTCACCAGGCCAAGGTCAACGGCCAGTCAGCGATCGATATGGTCGATCAGGATTGGTATGAAAATACCTTTATCCCGGTTGTTCAGCAGCGTGGTGCGGCGATTATTGCTGCCCGTGGCGCCTCCAGTGCCGCGTCAGCCGCTAATGCAGCGATTGCCCATATGCGCAGCTGGGCTCTGGGAACTGCCGAAGGCGATTGGGTCAGCATGGGTGTCTACAGTGATGGCAGCTATGGCATCACCGAAGGGCTGATCTACTCATTCCCCTGTGTCTGTAAAGATGGCGACTGGGAAATTGTGCAGGGTTTGGAAATCAATGATTTCTCCCGTGCCAAGATGTCTGCTACCGAACAGGAATTGACAGAGGAACGCGACGCAGTTCAGCATCTGCTGCCGTAAAGCCTTCTTGCAAGTCAGTTTAAAAGCCGCTTGTTTGATTTCAAATAAGCGGCTTTTTTATAGCTTTGGGCTTCGCTTTTACTGGTTGCCACAAGCATTAGTTTGCTACAGTAACCATCCTTGAAAAGACCCCCATATCTGGAGATAAAGATGGCATTTTCTGAAGTTGGAACCCCGGCGCAGGACTTCTCACTGTTTAATCAACGTGGCGAAAAGGTCAGCCTGTCGAGCTTCCGCGGCAAGAAAAATGTGGTTTTGTATTTCTACCCCAAGGCGATGACACCGGGCTGCACTGTGCAGGCCTGCGGTATTCGCGACAGCAAGGCGCAATTCGAAGCGCTCGACACCGTGGTGATGGCGGTCAGCCCTGACTCAGTCGACAGGCTGGTCAAGTTTGAAGACAAGCAGGAGCTTAACTTCACCTTGCTCTCCGATGAAGATCATCAGGTAACTGAAAGTTACGGCGCCTGGGATTTAAAAAAGTTTATGGGCCGCGAATATATGGGTGTGGTGCGTAGCACCTTTATTATTGGCAAGGACGGGCTGATCAAGCACGTGATGCCAAAGGTGAAAACCAAAACCCATCACGATGATGTTCTGCAGTGGATCAGAGAGCATCTGGCTTAAGTTTAACTCTTTACTATTTTTTACTCTTAATTAGGCAAAAGGATTCATTATGTTTTTTATCTCCAGTGCATATGCTCAATCAGGTGCTCCAGCCGGCGACCCGGGTCTGACCGGATCACTGATTATGTTTGGCGGTCTGTTTATCTTTATGTACCTGTTTATTATTCGCCCCCAACGCAAGCGTCAGAAAGAGCACAGCGATCTGCTCGCCGGTTTGAGCAAAGGCGATGAAGTGACCATGACCAGCGGTATCCTCGGCAAGGTCACGAAGATTGAAGGTGACTATGTGGTGGTTGAAGTCAATGACAAGCTTGAGCTTAAATTTCAGAAATCCGCCGTGCATGCGGTGTTGCCCAAAGGCACCATCAAGGCAATCTGATCCAGCCCATTAAAAAGGCCGCGTAAGCGGCCTTTTTAATGGCTGGCCTGATACCAGCTTTGCACAATGATTTTGGTAGCGCATATTGATTCAGGAAGCACAGGCCGATGATCAACTATCCCGAAAAACTGACTCTCGCACAAACCCCGACGCCGCTCTATCCGCTGCAGCGACTCTCCGATCAGCTCGGCGGGCCGCGCATCTGGATCAAGCGCGACGATCTGACCGGCGCAGCCACCTCGGGAAATAAAATCCGCAAACTCGAGTTTCTTTTCGCGGAAGCGCTGGCAAACGGTTGCGACACTATCATCACTTCGGGCGGCGTGCAGTCCAATCACTGCCGCGCGGTGGCGATTCTTGGCGCGCAGTTGGGGCTTAAGGTGCATCTGCTGTTGCGCTCTGATATTGCGCCGCAGCCAGTGGGAAATCTGCTGCTGGATCAGCTTGCCGGCGCGACCATCACCCATTACAGCGTGGCGCAGTTTCGCTCGCTGGACAGCCTCTTTGCGCAGTGGCAGGACCATTATGCCGAGCTTGGCAGCAAGGCCTATGCCATCCCCACGGGCGGCAGCAATGGCACCGGCATGTGGGGCTATATCAGTGCTGCTGAAGAGCTTGCCGCGGACTTTCAGCGTCATGGTATAGCGCCGTCGGCGATTGTTCATGCCACCGGTTCCGGGGGTACTCAGGCGGGGTTAATGCTCGGCTGTTATCTGCATCAGATCGACACTCGGGTAAAAGCCTACGCGGTGTGTGACGACAGCGATTATTTTAGCGACAAGGTGCGTGCCGATCTCCAGCAGTGGCAGTCTCAATACAGCCCCGAGACCGATACTTCAGTGTTGCAGGCCGACACCTGCGCCGACTATGTGGGTCCTGCCTACGGTGTGGCCGGCGAAGAAATTTTTACCACAATCAAACAGCTGGCCGCTCTTGAGGGCATACTCCTCGACCCGGTTTATACCGGCAAAGCGTTCCACGGCATGATGGAAGATATCAAACGGGGCAAATTCTCCCGCGCTGATGGTGATATTGTGTTTATCCATACCGGTGGTCTGTTTGGGTTATTTGCTCAGCAGCACCATCTGGGATATGGCGACAGTGATAGTAATCAATAAAAAAACGAGCAACCAAAAAGTAAGGGATAGCTATGTTTGAACAGATAATCGATACCATCAACGGCCTGGTCTGGGGGCCAGTGATGCTGATTCTGCTGCTGGGAACCGGCATCTATCTCTCGATTGGCCTTAAAGGCATCAGCATCACGCGTATTCCCTATGCCTTCAAGCAGCTGTTTAAGGGCCGCAAAGGCAGTGGGGAAGGGGAGATCAGCCCGTTTAATGCATTGATGACGGCGCTTTCGTCGACGGTTGGCACTGGCAATATCGCCGGCGTGGCAACAGCAATTGGTATTGGTGGCCCCGGCGCGCTGTTCTGGATGTGGTGCACCGCGCTGGTCGGTCTGGCAACCAAGTTCGCCGAGGCGGTGCTGGCGGTTCACTACCGTGAAACCGATGAACTCGGCAAAAAAGTCGGTGGGCCGATGTACTACATCAAAAATGGTCTTGGCGAAAACTGGAAGTGGCTTGGGGCACTGTTCGCACTGTTTGGCTCACTAGCCGGTTTTGGGCTCGCCAACACCGTGCAATCCAATGCCGTGTCTCAGGTGTTACAGAGTAACTTTAATGTGCCGACCCTGGTCAGCGGGGTGGTTATGTCGGTGCTGGTGGCCATCGTGCTGCTCGGTGGCATCAAGCGCATCGCTGAAGTGGCCGGCAAACTTGTACCATTTATGGCGATCACCTACGTCACGGCAACGCTGTGCATTCTGATTCTCAATGCCAGCGATCTGCCCGCGGCCATTGTGCTGATTGTCGACAGCGCGTTTAACGGCGCGGCGGCAACCGGTGGCTTTGCCGGCGCCACAGTAATGCTGGCGCTGCGTATGGGTGTGGCGCGGGGAATCTTCTCCAATGAATCGGGGTTGGGTTCAGCGCCTATCGCACATGCTGCAGCAGAGACCAACAGCCCTGTACGCCAGGGTACTATCGCTATGCTCGGTACCTTTATCGATACGTTGATTATCTGCACGATGACCGGCCTGGTGTTGGTGGTAACCGGCGTCTGGAGTGGTGAGCCCCAGGGCGCGGCAATGACTCTAGCGGCGTTCAGTACCGAGCTTCCCTATGGCGATATTATTCTTTCGCTGTGTATTGTGCTGTTTGCCTTTACCACCATGCTTGGTTGGAGCTATTACGGCGAGCGCTGTGCCGAGTTTCTGCTCGGGCCCAGAGTGATTGTGCCGTTTCGGGTGCTCTGGGTGATTGGTATATTCCTTGGCACCCAGATGAGTCTGGGGCTGGTATGGAAAATGTCGGACGCCCTTAACGGCATGATGGCGATCCCCAATCTGATTGCGCTGGTATTGCTCGGGCCGGTGGTGTTCCGCCTGACTCGCGAATATTTTGTCGCCGAGCAAGCAGAGACAAGTTCCCAGGCCTCGGCTGACCGGGCAAGCTAAAATAATCAGGTGGATAGTTTTCCGGAAGAAAGGTGAAAAATGTCTGAATCAAAAGGTCCCAAGCTGGTAATCGCCATTTCGTCGACCGCGCTGTTTGATATGCGCGAGAGTCACGAGATATATGAGACTCAGGGTGTGGCCGCCTACTCGATCTATCAGCGCGAGCACGAGGACGATATTCTCGAGCCCGGCGAAGCCTTTCCGCTGGTTACCAAACTGTTGCGAATCAATGAAAAGCTCGGTGGCGAACCGCGGGTTGAGGTGATTCTGTTGTCGCGCAATTCAGCCGATACCGGGCTGCGAGTGTTTAACTCGATTGCCCATTACGGGTTGAATATTACTCGCGCCGCCTTTTCCGGCGGAGAGTCGCCATACAGATATGTCTCGGCTTTTGCCTGCCACCTGTTCTTGTCCACTAATGCCCAGGATGTGCGCAGCGCGCTGGATAGCGGCATGGCTGCGGCGACACTGCTGCCATCACAGAAGGGACCCAGTGCCTCGGATGAGCTGCGCTTCGCCTTTGATGGTGATGCGGTGCTGTTCTCCGATGCCTCGGAGCGCATCTTTAAAGAGCGCGGCCTGGACGCCTTTACCGCCAATGAAAAGGCCTCGGCGCACACGCCGCTCGACCCAGGTCCGTTTAAAACCTTTCTGCAGACGCTGCACAGCCTGCAGACGGAGTTCCCGGCCGATGCGTGCCCGATCCGCACCGCTTTGGTTACTGCTCGCGCCGCGCCAGCCCATGAGCGGGTTGTGCGCACATTGCGTGAGTGGGGTATTCGTATCGATGAAAGCCTGTTTCTCGGCGGCCTCAGCAAAGGGGATTTTCTCAAGTCGTTTGGCGCCGATGTCTTCTTTGATGATCAGCAGGTCCATTGCAGCTCGGCCAGTGAGCATGTGGCTACCGGGCATGTGCCTCACGGCGTGGCTAATGAGCTGGATAAGTGATTGGGTGGTTTGAGTAGAGAAATTATCGGTGTCTGTTTTACGATCCAGAAAATACTCGCAGCTCAGCGACGCTGATATTCTCAAACTTTACAAGTCTCAGCCCGGTGGTGAGGAGCTCTATTTTTTAAACGTTGAAATAGAGCAGCGCAACCTGACTGAGCAGGCCAGAGCGGCGATCAACGAATCTCGTAAAGAGTCGCGGCATTCATTGCTTTATTATCTTTTTTACGCGCTGATGTTTGCCTTTTTCGTCGCCCGTTTTGGCAGCGACTTTTCCCCCTAATCTCTGCGAAATCGTTCAATCCGCACAGATTAGAAAGCCGCAAATTTAATCCCCATACCCAACAGCAGGGTTGCGATCGCAGTCTGCAAAATATTACTTGGTATGCGTCGGGCCAGATTGGTGCCCAGATGGATCGCGGGAAGAGAGCCAATCAGCAGACAGCCGAGCAGCATAAAGTCGACATTGCCGAGCCAGATCAGATGCCCGAGACCGGCGACCAGAGTTAGGGGCACTGCGTGAGCGATATCGGTGCCGACTATATGCAGAGCGGGCATGCGCGGGTAGAGAACCATCAACACCGCCGCGCAAAAGGCGCCAGCGCCAACGGATGAAAGCGTGACAAAGACGCCGAGAAAAATACCCACCAGCAGAATAATCGCATCGGTGTGGCGATCAAAAAATCCTCCCACAGAATGAGGCTTTATCTCACCGGAACGGCGCAAACGGCCGTTGAGCAAAATCACCGTTGCGGTCAGCACCAACATCACCCCGAGACTACGGGTTAGAATGCCCTCATATTCCGATGAATCATTAAACACCTGCTTAAGCAGCAGAGCAGTGAGTATCGACGCGGGCACGCTGCCGGCCGCAAGCATTAATACCGTGCGCCACTGAATGCTTTTGCGCTTGCTGTGGCTGACAACACCGCCGGCTTTGGTCACCGCCGCGTAGAGCAGGTCGGTACCGATGGCAACATTGTAGGGAAAGCCAAAGAGAATCAGCAGCGGCGTCATCAGTGAGCCACCGCCGACGCCAGTCAACCCGATGGCCAAACCTACGGCACCGCCCGCGGCGATATAGAGTAAAAAATCATAGAGTAGAAAATCTGTCATTAATGATCCGTAATAAGCGGGATAGGCTTGATTGTCTGGATGGAAAGGGCGCCACTGTAGCAAGCTGTCGCTATTCGAAGAAGGAATAGTTTTGTATATTTTTATAGCTTTATCGTATAGATAGAGGTATGTTTTCAACTACGTCGGGAATTCGGTACACTCGAAACGGTCTGGTTGGTGGGGAGAGCATATGAAATTACAACAACTGCGCTATATCTGGGAAGTGGCTCACCACGACCTCAATGTGTCAGCCACGGCACAGAGCCTGTATACCTCGCAGCCCGGTATCAGCAAACAGATTCGACTGTTGGAAGATGAACTGGGCGTCGAGATCTTTTCCCGCAGCGGCAAGCATCTGACCCGCGTGACGCCGACAGGCGAAGAGATTCTCAAGATTGCCGGCGATATCCTGCGCCAGGTGGAGAGCATCAAGCAGCTAACCCAGCAGCACAACAACCCCAACAAGGGCAGTCTCTCGATTGCGACCACCCACACTCAGGCGCGCTATGCTCTGCCTGGCGTCATTCAGAGTTTTATCGCCAAGTATCCGGAGGTCTCCCTGCATATGCACCAGGGCACACCGGTGCAGATCTCAGAGAAAGCCGCCGACGGCACAGTTGATTTTGCCATCGCCACTGAGGCTATGGAGCTCTACAACGACCTACTGATGATGCCCTGTTACCGCTGGAATCGCTGTATTCTGGTGCCAAAAGCCCACCCGCTGGCGCAGATTAAAAAACTCAGCATAGAAGATGTCGCCGCGCATCCGATTGTCACCTATGTGTTCGGCTTTACCGGGCGCTCGCGACTGGATGAGGCCTTTAGTGAAAAGGGGCTTGAACCGAAAGTGGTGTTCACGGCGACCGATGCCGACGTGATCAAGACCTATGTGCGACTCGGGCTCGGCATCGGTATTGTCGCCCATATGGCCTACGACCCGGTGCTCGACACTGATCTGGTGGCCATTGAAGCAGGACACCTGTTTGAATCGAGCGTAACCAGCATTGGTTTCCGCAAGGGCACCTATCTGCGCGGCTACATGTATGACTTTATTCACGCATTTGCGCCGCATTTGACGCGCTCGGTGGTGGATGAGGCAATGTCGCTGCCGAACAAGGAAGCGCAGGAACAGTACTTTGCCGATATTCAGTTGCCAACTTATTAAAGAAAATGTTGGCAATAGACTGACAGCTATAGTGCTATAAAAAATCCAGATCGTTATCGTTCATAATCTCGGCGATCTCTTCTTCTTCGCTGGTTTCAGAGTCGAGCACCTCTTTGACAAACCTGAAATAGACGGTGTAGATCTCCGTCTGCTGACCATCGCGCTCGACAATAAAGAACGGCGCGCGATCAATATTGTGCTCGGCGGCCAGCAGCATACCCTCGGATTGATCGTTGGCTTCGTCGGCGATCACCACGCGGTCAATGCGCTGCAGCTGTCCCGCCGCGCGCATTTTTTCCTCAACCTCGCCACATTTTTTACAGGGAGAGCCATCGGCAAAAACTTTTTTAACCATGGTGATTTTCATAATGGCTCCCGATCGAGATTTACTTGGCAATATTAACCGCGTGCAGGCCACATTCTTTCTTGGTGGCCTCTTCCCACCACCAACGACCTTCGCGCTCGTGCTGGCCAGGACCGGTTGGGCGAGTGCAGGGCTCGCAGCCAATGCTGACAAAACCCTGATCATGCAGCTCGTTGTAGGGCACGTTGTTGTCGCGGATATAGTCCCAGACCTGCTTTGAGGTCCAGTTGGCCAACGGGTTAAATTTGGTCAGGCTGTCATCTGGTCGGGCAAACGCCTTGTCATCCTGAATCACTGGCACGGCAGCGCGAGTGCCCGGACTCTGGTCGCGACGCTGGCCGGTAATCCAGGCGTCAACCGTCAATAGCTGTTTGCGCAGCGGCGCAATTTTGCGCACACCACAGCACTCTTTATGATCGTCTTCGTAGAAGCTGAACAGGCCTTTTGCCTTGACCAGCTGCTCAACCTTGCTCGCTTCGGGCATCACAATATCGATGTCAATGCGGTAGTGTTTGCGTACAGCCTCGATAAAGCGATAGGTCTGCGCGTGCAGGCGTCCGGTGTCGAGAGAGAAAACCTGCAGATCAGGGCGAATTTTGGCAGCCATATCAATCAGCACAACATCTTCCGCGCCGCTAAACGAAATGGCGATATTGTCGAAGGTCTCCAGTGCGTAACGGAGGATTTCCTGTGGCGATTGGGTCGCCAGTTGTGTGTCTATATCAACGATATTGGGGAGGGCGCTCATGCAATAGTGTCCGGTGGGTTATCAGAGGCGCGACTATAGCAAAGTGCAATAAGCTGCAAAAATAATAAGCAGCTATAGTCTTATAACTTTTTGTTCGTTTTCCGTTACGCCGCTTTTCGCAATTGCGTCGCTCTGCTGAACCACGTAAAGTGCGCGTCAAAACCGACCTTGGGAGTGTTAACTGTGGAAATTGCATGCCTCGATCTCGAGGGCGTTCTGGTTCCTGAAATCTGGATTGCCTTTGCCGAAAAGACTGGTATAGAAGCGTTAAAGAAAACCACCCGCGATGAACCCGACTACGATGTGTTGATGCGATACCGTCTGGAAATTCTGCGTGAAAACGGTCTCGGCCTGAATGAAATCCAGGAAGTGATCGCCACACTTGAGCCGCTGCCCGGCGCCATCGACTTCGTTAACTGGTTGCGCGAGCGCTTTCAGGTGGTGATTTTGTCGGATACTTTTTACGAGTTTGCCAGCCCGCTGATGAAGCAACTGGGTTATCCAACCTTGCTCTGCCATAAACTTGAAACCGCCGAAGACGGCACTGTGGTTAACTATCACTTGCGCCAGGTTAATCCCAAGCGCCAGGCCGTGGTGGGGTTTAAAAGCATGTATTATAGAACCATCGCCGCCGGTGACTCGTATAATGATACAACGATGCTCGCCGAAGCCGATGCCGGAATTCTGTTTCACGCGCCACAAAATGTGATTGATGAATTCCCGCAGTTCCCGGCGGTGCACAGTTTTGATGACTTGAAGAGAGAATTTATCCGCGCCAGTAACAGAGACCTGACCCTATAGAGTAATGATTGTCTTTGGCTGGCTTTAGGTTTCTAATAGAGCACCTTAAACATTGAGCACCGTATTGTTTATATGAATAGCAAAACCTCCAGTGCAGAAAGGATCCGCGAAAAGAAAAAGGTCTTTTTACTGCGCGAGCAAAAGATAATCGATGCTGCACTGGCGCTATTTCTCTCCGATGGCATAGACCGGGTAACGGTTTCGAGTATTGCCGCCAAAGCTGGAATCGGCAAAGGCACAGTTTACAAACACTTCCTCACCAAAAATGAAATCCTTGTGCGAATTATGCTCGACTATGAAGAGAGCATCACCCAGCGCTTGGCAGAGGGTATCGCCAAGTCCGAGGCCGGCGAGTCCGGCGCGGCGGCGAAAGCCTATTTTGAATCGCGTCTGGCCCGACCTGAACTGGATCGATTGGTTCAGCACCTTGAAATTCGTCTGATCGATGCGCCAGATGTCGCCGACCAGCTCGAGCAGTTGCACACCATGCGGCGCTCCAACGAAGACTCGTTAAATAGCATGATTACACGCCTGATCGACCGCGGCGTGCTTGAGGACGTGCCGCCTCACTATCATTACCTTTCCTGCTGGGCCCTGGCGCAAGGCGCGGTGGAGCTGTGCTTTAGCCGCAGCTGGAACTATCGCCTCGACAGCGAAGAGCTGATGAAATTTATCACCGGGGTCGGCGTCACTATGGGCAATCGCGGGCAGTACCGCGACCCGAAAACTATTGCGGATCATACCGCGAGCGGAAAAAAATAATCTTCCCAGTGTCTTCCTCACTGGACTCTCTATTCGCCGATCTTCTGGCCTCGCAGCAGCAGAGCGCTTCTTCACTGCCACCTGTGCATCTCTGGCACCCCGAATTCAGCGGTGATATCGATATACGGGTCGACCGCGAGGGGCGTTGGTTTCATGAGGGCGGTGAGATTAAACGTCCGGCGCTGGTTAAATTATTCGCCTCGATTCTGCTCTGCGAAGAGGGCAGCTATTTTCTTGTTACACCGGTTGAGAAATGGCGTATTCAGGTTGAAGTAGCGCCATTGTTTGTGGTCGGCGCCACTCGCGAGCAGCGCGATGGCAAGCAGGCCATTGTATTGACCACGCGCACAGAAAATGTGGTTGTGGTCGACGCCCAACATCCTCTGCGGGTTGAGTTGATGCCAGATTCGGGGCAGCCCTTGCCGCTGGTGACGGTGCGCGATAATTTGACCGCACTGATCAGCCGTAATGTGTTTTATCAGCTGGTCGAATGGGCTGCAGAAGAATCCGATATTATCGAAGGCGCAGAGCTGTCACTTTCCAGTATGGGGCAGCGCTTTTCGTTGGGAAGGGTTTAAAATCCACGGAAAAATTCCTTGAAAAGACCGAAAAATTTAACAAAAAAATACCCGCATCATGGTGCGGGTATTTTTTTTCCTGCCTTTATAATCGGCCTTTCTTATCCAGGACCTGAGGTTTACATATTAGGATAATTGGGGCCACCAGCACCCTCAGGCACCACCCAGTTAATATTCTGGCTGGGTTCCTTGATATCACAGGTTTTGCAGTGCACGCAGTTTTGCGCATTGATCTGGAAACGCTTGCTGCCATCATCATTGGCAACCACCTCATAGACACCGGCAGGGCAGTAGCGCTGCGCCGGCTCGTCGTAGAGCTCAAGGTTTTTGCTAATCGGCAGCTCGGGGTCAGTCAACACCAGGTGACAGGGCTGATCTTCTTCATGGTTGGTATTCGACATAAACACGGATGAGGCTTTATCAAAACTGAGCTTACCATCGTATTTCGGATAGTTGATTTTCGGGCATTCGCTGGCCGGCTTTAAGGTCTCGTGATCGGCAACCTTGTCCGACATTGTCCAGGGCAGCATGCCATTGAAGATATTGATATCGATAAAGGCGTAAGCGGAGCCTAGAATATTGCCAAACTTGTGCTGCGCCGGTCCAAAGTTACGCTGCATATGCAGCTCTTTATAGGCCCAGGAATTTTTGTAAGCGTCGGCATAGTTTTCAAGATCAGTGTTGGATTTGTCCGCGGCCAGCGCCTCGGCAACGGTCTCGGCGGCAATCATGCCTGACTTCATGGCAGTGTGGCTGCCCTTGATCTTGGCAAAGTTAAGTGTGCCGGCATCATCACCGATCAACAGGCCACCGGGGAATGACATCTTCGGCTGAGACTGCAGACCGCCCTTTAATAAGGCCCGTGCACCGTAGGTGATGCGCTCGCCGCCCTCAAGATATTTGGCGATCTCGGGGTGGTGCTTGTACCGCTGAAACTCATCATAGGGGCTGACGTGAGGATTGGTGTAAGAGAGATTGGTAATTAAACCCACGGCAACCTGATTGTCTTCGAGGTGATAGAGGAAGCCACCGCCCAGTGATTTGCTCTCGTCAAGCGGCCAGCCAGCGGAGTGAACCACCAATCCTGGCTGATGTTTCTCCGCCGGGATAGTCCAGAGCTCCTTGATACCGATGCCATAGTGCTGGGGGTCTTTGCCGGCATCCAATTGGTATTTGGCGATCAACTGCTTGCCGAGATGTCCGCGACAGCCCTCGGAAAACAAGGTGTACTTGGCGCGCAGTTCCATACCCTGCATATACGAGGCTTTGTGCTCTCCATTGTGGCCAATGCCCATATCGCCGGTCGCTATCCCGGTTACTTCGCCGTTTTCACCGTAGAGTATCTCAGCGGCGGCAAAGCCGGGAAAGACTTCAACGCCAAGGTTTTCAGCCTGTTCTGCGAGCCAGCGGCACAGTTTGCCGAGGCTGATAATATAGTTGCCATGGTTGTGCATGGTTTTAGGGGCAAACAGCCCGGGCACTTTGATGCGCTTGGTGGCACCGGTAAAGACAAAGATATTGTCAGCAGTGACCGGCGTCAGCAGTGGGGCGCCCATCTCTTTCCAGTCCGGGAACAGCTCATTTAAAGGTGTTGGTTCAAACACTGCGCCGGAGAGAATATGCGCACCAACCTCCGAGCCTTTCTCAACCACACAGACAGACAGATCGGCATTGACCTGCTTCAGTCGACAGGCCGCTGCCAGACCCGATGGGCCAGCGCCGACGATAACGACGTCGTAATCCATAAATTCACGTTCCACAGCTTTTCTCCCCGTATCTCATTGGTTGTCAGGCGGTATGTTACAAGCATCATATTGGCATAGCTATAGTCGATATTGATAACCATAATTTATAACAATGACCGGGCGTCCGAGCTGACTAATCGGTCGCGTAAGCCAAGGTGGCGGCTTGATTTATGAGGGTGATCTAGGCACTATGAGCGCTCTCGAAATCGGGCGTCTGCAGCACAGCTTGCTGACCCCACATTACAAAAATTACTCAGCGATTTAGAAGGATAACCATGAAAGTACTGGTAGCCGTAAAGCGTGTTGTTGACTACAACGTCAAGGTTAGGCCCAAATCTGATGGCTCAGATGTCGACCTGGCCAATGTGAAAATGTCTATTAATCCATTTTGTGAAATTGCCGTCGAAGAAGCTGTGCGTCTGGCAGAGAAAGGTATCGCCACCGAAGTGGTTGCCGTTTCTGTTGGTTCGCAGCAATCTCAAGAGCAATTGCGCACCGCTTTGGCACTTGGCGCCGACCGCGCGATTCTGGTCGAGACCGACGCAGCGCTCGAGCCTCTGGCAATCGCCAAGTGTCTGAAGGCTGTCTGCGACTCCGAGTCGCCAGACCTGATCCTGATGGGTAAGCAGGCGATCGATGGTGATAACAACCAGACTGGTCAGATGCTCTCCGCACTGCTCGGTTGTTCCCAGGCCACCTTCGCCTCTGAGCTGAGCGTTGCCGACGGCAAGGCAACCGTAGTCCGTGAAGTGGATGGCGGCCTGCAGACTGTTGAACTGTCTCTGCCTGCGATTGTGACCTCGGATCTGCGTCTCAATGAGCCACGCTACGCCTCACTGCCTAACATTATGAAAGCCAAACGCAAGCCGCTCGACGTGACCAACCCGGCTGATCTGGGTGTGGATGTTACTGCGCGCGTAAGTCTGCTTGGTGTTGAACTGCCAGCGGAGCGTCAGGCTGGTATTAAAGTGGAAGATGTTGCCATGCTGGTAGACAAATTGAAAAACGAAGCGAAGGTGATCTGATGAGTATTTTAGTTATCGCTGAACACGACAACAGCAGCCTGAAGCCTGCTACGTTGAACTCCGTCACTGCCGCTCAGGCGATTGGTGGCGATATTGATATTCTGGTCATTGGCAGCGACTGCCAGGCAGCTGCAGCCGAAGCGGCGAACGTTGCCGGCATCAACAAGGTGCTGGTAGCCGACAACGCGGCCTACGCCCACAATCTGGCCGAGAATGTTGCGCCGTTGATTGCCGAAGTTGGCGCCGCCTACAGCCATGTGCTGGCAACGGCGACAACCACGGCGAAAAACATTCTGCCGCGCGCCGCCGCACTGATGGATGTGCAGGCTATCTCTGAAATCAGCGCCGTTGTCAGCGCCGATACATTTAAACGTCCAATCTATGCCGGTAATGTGATCGCCACAGTTCAGAGCAGTGATGCGATCAAAGTGCTGACCGTTCGTGGAACCGCATTTGACGCCGCCGCGGCAGAGGGTGGTTCCGCCACTATCGAAGCCGTTGCCTCTGCACACGACGCTGGTAAATCCGAGTTTAAAGGCGAAGAAGTGGCCAAGTCGGACCGCCCTGAATTAACCGCCGCCAAGATTGTGGTTTCCGGTGGTCGCGGTATGGGTAATGGCGATAACTTCAGCATGCTCTACAGTATTGCCGACAAACTCGGCGCCGCCGTGGGCGCTTCGCGCGCTGCAGTGGATGCAGGCTTTGTGCCCAATGATATGCAGGTTGGTCAGACTGGCAAGATTGTTGCTCCGGACCTCTACATTGCGGTAGGTATCTCCGGTGCGATTCAGCATCTGGCGGGTATGAAAGACAGTAAGGTAATTGTCGCCATCAACAAAGACGAAGAAGCGCCGATTTTCTCGGTTGCCGATTACGGCCTGGTTGCTGATCTGTTTACTGCTCTGCCGGAGTTTGATGCGGCGCTGTAAAACATGCGTGTCAGTTATGGATATAAAAAAAGACCCCAAATCGGGGTCTTTTTTTTTTGCTCTTGATTGATTGTTCTTAACTGATTGCAGTTGATATTGTTTAGGTGACTTAGTCATCTCGACGTTTTTCATTACCCTTTTTCTGCTTATGCTTATCAGGCCCGGCCCGGCGTAATCGTTCCAGCTCGGCGCGGCGCTGTTGCGGCGGTAGTTTATGCAGTTTCTCAAGCATCTCGTGGCGTTGCTCGGGTGGATAATCTCTCAGAGTGCGGCGCGCCTCGCGGGCTTCATTGCGCTCTTCTTCAGACATATTTTTCCAGCGCTGACGCAACTCGTCACGCTTTTCCGGCGGCAACTCCTGATAGCGCCCGCGGGCGCGCCGAATGCGCTCACGCTCTTCGGGGGAAAGGTTTTTCCAGCGTTCGGCACTTTTGCCAAAGTCTCTGCCATTCACTCTGCGCAAAAGCCGCTGCTGTTGCTGCGGGTTTAAGCTGTTCCAACGATTGGCCATTGGCGCCAGCGCTTTGCGCGTATCGGCGGGCAGATCGCGCCAGGCAATTCCGGTGTTTTGCTGTTCACTGGTCCTGGAGTCGGAGTCAGAATCCTGATCGGCAAAAGAGGGCAGAGTAGTCGTGCACAGTACAATAAATAGCAGTACAACAAATAGCAGTGCAGCAACGGATGCCGAGGATTTAAGCGCAACTGTTTTTTGTTGTCTTTTCAATATGGCCATCGCTATCAGCTCTCTATATCCGCGAGCCAGTCGTAAAAATCGAGATCTTCATAGAGATCCAGATTCTCCTCGGAAAACTCCAGCAGCTCATCGTCGGCGCCCGTATCAGTGATCGGCATGGCATTCTGCTGCGCCGAGTGGTCAGGCGATTGAATCGCTTTATGCTGATTGGGCAGCACCAACAGGCCGATCAAAAACAGTGAGGCAAAGGTGGTTCCCACTACCGGCCAAAGCATTGTTCGTTGGGTGCGGCGTCGTTGCTGCAGCGCATTGTTGCGCGCCTGGGCCAGGCGAAACAGATCGTCGCCGGCAGTTTCCTGTTCAAGTGCCAGCAGATCTTTGCGCAGCTTGCTGTCTGGATCGCCGTGTAAATTGCGGTGATTATTAGTCATAACGAAAGTCCTCCTCGTAACGATAGTCTTCCAGTGATGCTCTTAGGGAATGCATGGCGCGGGAGTAGTGCGTTTTTACGCTGCCTTCGCTGCATCCCATTGTCTCGGCGGTTAACGCGGTGCTCATTCCATCCCAGCAGCGCAACATAAAGGCTTCGCGCTGACGGCCGGGGAGCTGCGCAACAGCCCGTGACAGTATCTTCATTTGCAGCTCACGAGCGACGCCATATTCAGGGCCCTCGGTGTTGCGTCCCGCGGCGCGATCAATCAGGTCCGCACCATTATCACCGACTTTCATGCCAAAGCTGGCAAGACTGATCAGCCGGTTTTTAACCGCATTGCGGCGATAGTAATCGGTGATTTTGCTGTTCAGGATGCGATAAAACAGTGGTCGCCATTCGCTGGCATGGTTGGCTGAATATTTTTCCACCAGTTTGAACATCGCGTCCTGAACGATATCCAGCGCATCATCACGGCTGCCAGTGGCCATTCTGGCCATGTGAAATGCGCGCCTTTCCATGCTCTGCAGAAACTGCTCAATGGTAGTCGCCACAGATTCCTGTATCGCGTCTGCTACAGGCTGCTTCACGGAAAGAGGCACATCTTCGGCGGTTTCAACTTGTTTTACCATGCGCATTGGATCCTGGCTATGTCCGCGTGTCGTTGTGGTTGTCGATGCTGAAACGGTAATGTTGGTTTCAGTACCGGGTCGCACTTTCAGTCGAGACATGTCCACTCCGACATTAACGATAGTCATCATCCAGTATTTCATTGAGTAACAACATGGTGGTCACCCACTCAAGATAGTTGTCGTCATGGTGATGATGAACCACTCTGTGGCCATTATGATAGCGCAGATAATGGGCTCTGTAGCGATCGTATTCGGGGTGGTAATAGTAGCGATTATTGTAAATGCGGGGTTGGTGCCAAACTATATAGCCCCGGCGTATGTCATCCCGATGACTGCGCCACTTTTGGTAGTTGTTGCCTTCAAAATACTTATAGGCTTTGGCTCTGTCGCTGTTATCTCGATAGTTATCTCGATAGTTATCCTTGTAGACATCCCTGCGGGCATCTCTGCGATTATCCCAATGCTCGTCTCTGTAGTCAGTTCTGTGATCAGCTTTATGATCAGAATAGCGCCCGTTTTGCTTATGACCTTGAGGCTGCTGAAAACTGTGGAAACTCTGCGTCTTGTCACGATCGGCCAATACCGTTGCCGGGAACGCCAGCAGCGCCAAACCCAGAGTTGTGGTGGTGATTACTTGAGTTAAGGTTTTTGCTAAATGTCGCATAGGTATCTCCTTATTTGGCTGTCGCGGGGTTTAACGACAGCAGGGGAGATTGGTTGACCTTTAACGGCGTGATCTAGAGAGTGAGGTCAACCCAGATTGGGCAGTGATCGGAGGGCTTCTCAAATCCCCGCGCCCGAGTGTCGATACCGCTGGCGGCAAGTTGATCGATTAACGGCGCAGAGGCCAGAATCAGATCGATACGCAGCCCACGCTTGGGCTCCTGCTCAAAGCCGCGGCTGCGGTAGTCAAACCAACTGTAACTATTGTCGTCGGCATTTTGTCTGCGAAAGCTGTCCTGCAGGCCCCAGTCCAGAATGCCCTGCAGCCACCGACGCTCCTCCGGCAGAAAGGCGCACTTTCCGGTCTTTATCCAGCGTTTTGCATTTTCAGGGGCAATGCCGACATCAATTTCCTCCGGCGCAACATTCATATCGCCCATCACAATAACCCTGTCATCAACATTAAAATGGCCGTCGAGATAGGCGCGCAGATCGGCGTAGAATTTTTCTTTGGCGGGGAATTTTGTAGGGTGGGCACGGCTCTCGCCCTGGGGAAAATAGCCATTAATTATATGTAATGTCTGGCCATTGATATTGTATTGGCCATGGATCATACGTCGCTGGGCGTCTTCATTATCGGTCGGATAACCCCGAGTAACGGCGGTGGCGGGGGACTTGCTTAGCAATGCAACGCCGTAATGACCCTTTTGGCCGTGGTAGTTAACCTGATAGCCGAGATCGGCTATGGCTTGGTGCGGAAATTCCTCGTCGCTGACTTTGGTCTCTTGCAGGCCAATAATATCCGGCGAGTGGTGGGCTATCACCGCTTCCAGCTGATGCAGACGCGAGCGCAGGCCATTGACATTAAATGAGATAATCCGGGTTGGCACGATCACTGCTCGGCATTTTTGTTATTGGCCAGCAGTCGATCGCTCTGGCCGCCGTCGAGCAGACGAATCTGATCGGCGAGGATATAGCCGGCTTCCTGAAGCATTGGGTCGCTTTCGGCGATATTCTTATCCTCTTTATCTTTATCTTTATCTTTGTTTTTGGCTGCCTCTTTCTGTTTATGCTCTTGGGGCTGTTTATGATCTTGAGGCTTTCCACTATGTTCCTGACCGGCCTCGTTGTTGGTATCTACATCAGCATCGGCAACCTGATCTTCGTCACTGCTTTTATTAGCCGACTTCCAGGCTGCAACATCGGCATAGAGCTCCAGACCTTTCAGCTTGCGGCGTTTGTTCTCAAGCAAAAACTGTTGGTTGTCCCATTCGCTATTGCGTGCCTTGCGTTTCTCCAGATTCAGCGAAATGCTTTTATCGGCATCCCAGCTTTCGCTCAGCGCCAGCTCATCGATAAGATGAATAAAGTCCGGGTCGCGCGCGACTCGCTTGTTGTGTTGCTCGACCAATAGCGGCAGATACTGCTTAAGCCCGGTTTGCTGACGATAGGGCACGCTGTGAATATTGTCCCAGGGCAGGGCGTTCTCCTGATGGCTTTCGCCGACCTCTTCTATGTCGTAGAGCGATGGAAATGCAATATCGGGCATCACGCCGCGGTGCTGGGTACTGTCGCCGGAGACACGATAGAACTTTGAAACAGTTAATTTCAGCTGGCCGCTACTGAGACCAGTAACATCCTGCACTGTGCCCTTGCCAAAACTCTGACTGCCGACAATCAGTGCGCGGCCATAATCCTGCAGCGCACCGGCAAAAATCTCAGATGCCGAGGCGCTAAGGCGATTGATTATTACCACCAAAGGCCCGGAGTAGGCGGCACGCATGGTAGCGCGCTGGTCGCGGGAAACCTGCTGGTAGGCATTGCGAATTTGCACCACCGGGCCGGTATCAATAAACAGGTCGGTCAGCATGGTCGCTTCGTGCAGTGAGCCGCCACCATTATTGCGCAGGTCGAGGACAATGCCATCGACCTGTTCTTCGCGCAGCTCCATAAGCAGCTTATAGACATCACGGGTGGTGCTTTTATATTCCGGATCGCGTTTGCGGTAGGCCTCAAAATCCATATAGAAAGCAGGGATATCAATCACCCCAAGCTTCAACTGTTTGCCGTCCTGATCAATCTCGATAATTTTGCTGTGGGCGGATTTCTCCTCCAGTTTTACCTTGTCGCGAACAATGGCGATAATTTTGCTACTGTCGGAAGAATCGCTGCCGCCGTCCAGAACTTCGAGTCTGACCGTTGAATCTTTAGGACCGCGAATCAGCTGCACCACATCATCGATACGCCAGCCGATCACATCCACCAATTCGTCGTCACCCTGGCCCACGGCAATAATTTTATCTTCCGCTTTTAAAATGCCCTGCATATCAGCCGGGCCACCGGGAATAACCCGCGCCACTTTGGTGTACTCATCCTCAGTGCGCAGTTCAGCACCAATACCTTCAAGGCTGAGCGACATATTGATCTGGAAATTCTCGGTGGTGCGCGGCGAGAAATAGGCCGTGTGTGGGTCGTAGAGCGAGGCAAGGGCGTTGGCATAGAGCTGGAACACATCCTGGCTGTCGCGCTGTTCCATCTGGGTGATCTGGTTTTTAAAGCGTTTAAGCAACAGTTCGCGAGCTTTGGCCGGCTCTTTATCATTGAGCAATAAACGAATCATTGAATCCTTGATGCGTTTGCGCCAGTAATCCCGCTGTTGCTGCGTGGTTTGCATCCACTGGCGTTCTTCGCCGTCAAGCACAATGCTCTCATCAACGCTGTAATCAAACTGGTAATCGCTCTCCAGCAGATCAATATTGGCTTGCAGTTGCCCAATCAAGCGGTCGCGCAAGCGGTTAAACATCACAAATCCCGGCTCCACATCGCCGCGACGGGCGAGATCGTCGAGCTGCGTCTGCCACTGATTAAACTCGTCGATATCGGATTGCAGGAAATAGCTTTTCAAAGGGTCAAGCATCTCGATATAAGTGCTCAGATAGCGTTTGGAAAGATCATCGTTGATTTCCTGACCGCGATAATGGCGTGTGGCCAAACGATCGAGAATCTCGCGGAAGAGTGCAGTTTGATCGGATTGACGTTCAATGGGAGCAAGTGAGAATGCCGGCAGTGAAATGCCAACGGCAAGAATGGTGGACAGTAGTATTGCGACGATAACGCGCGGCATAGTTATATTCCTTGTCGATGATGGCCCGGTGGTCCGGAACTCTGATCAGAAGTTTAACCAGAAGTGGTTTCAAGTACTATAGACAACGTATTTGTCGCTTCGATCAAAACCGTCAATGCAGGCTAACCAAGACGACTTATACAAAAAAGTACAAAAAGCGGGGCTGCTATTGCGAATCTACTATGTCCTCTAATCTCAATTAGTGGACTTTACTGGACAGGCCACAAACAGGCTGTTACAGTCGCCCACAGGCTTATAACGCCGTTTCTTTTAATATCGAGTCTTTACTGTTGTCGAGCCGTCTTATGTCAAGCACTCCTAAAAAATACAGCAGCACCAAATCATTTAACGCCTGTCCGCTGTTCGATGCACATAAAACATTTGTTCGCTTACCTATGGGCATCAAGATGCTCGACGACTATCCGGACTCAAAATATTTTCTCGACACGATTTGTAAAACCATTGCCGATGCTCGCGAAGACTTTCAATACACCCAGGCGTTCCTGAAAAGCTACAGCCGCAAAAGCGAAGCCACATACCGTGGTTACCGAAATGAAGTCGAACGCTTGCTGCTGTGGGCCTGGACCGTTGCTGGCAAAAGCGTTATCCAGCTCAAACGCCCGGATCTCGAGGGTTACTTTGATTTTGTACACAACCCACCAGAAGCCTGGGTTGGTGGCTCGGTGCAGGATAGATTCAAAATAATCGGCGGAGAGTGCCGTCAAAATGAAAATTGGCGGCCATTTGCCGGGAAACTGGCCAAAGAGGACCGTAAACAGGCAATGGTGGAGGGCGCTGATATCCAGGTTTCACGAGACGATCACATGTTGTCTCATGAGGCGATGAAGATCTGTTACTCGGCGGTATCCTGCTTTTATGACTATCTCACCGACGAGGGCTATGCCTTTGGCAACCCTATTCCCGCCATTCGCAAACAGTCGCCCTACCTGATTAAAGGCGCCACCCAGAAAAATATAAAACGTCTCTCTGATCTGCAGTGGGACTTTGTGCTCGAATGCGCCGAACAGGCAGCCGATAGAGACCCGCTTCACGAGCGCACACTGTTTGTTATCGCAACGCTAAAAACCCTCTATTTGCGGGTTTCCGAGCTTTCCGACCGCACCAATTGGCAGCCTGTATGGAAGCATTACTGGCAGGACAACGACGGCAATCACTGGTTAAAAGTACTGGGCAAAGGCAATAAACTGCGCGACGTGTCAGTGCCAAGCGCCCTGCTGCCCTATATTGACCGCTACCAGGGCTACCGCGCCGGATTAAGCTCGTCGTTTGGCATTAATTCAACATTGGTTGCGAAAAACCGTGGCGCCGGCGGTATGACCTCAAGGCAGTTACGGCGTATTGTTCAGGAAGCCTTTGACCTGGCTTATGACCGGATGGTATCTGAAGGATTCGGCAGAGAAGCGAAAGCGCTGCGCGAGGCGACAACGCACTGGCTGCGGCACACTGGGGCATCACAGGATATTGCCACCAGACCGCTAAAACATATGTCGGATGATCTCGGCCACTCGAGCATGGGCACCACTGACCAGGTATATATTCAGTCCGATATGAAAGAGCGCGCCAAATCAGGAAAAGGCCGCGAAGTTTAAAGACAACCCCATATTTATCAACAGGTTAACGATTTTATATGAAGTAATATATAATGCCTAAAACCAAAAAACCGCCCTGCTTTCCCTCTCTTATTTCGAGCCGATTACACGTTTAATAACAAGAACTCACGCTCCCAGGATGAGATAACCCGGTTAAACTCCTCAAACTCCACCAATTTGATCGAGGTGTAGAGCTGAATAAACTCGCTACCAAAGATCTCAATAATGTCATCATCTTCCTGCAACCCGCGCAGCGCCTCCTCCAGCGTACGCGGCAGCGCCAGCTCTTCATTGTAAGCATTGCCACTAAACGGCTCCGAGGCACGCAAACCCTTCTTTAAGCCAAGATACCCACAGGCCAGTGTCGCCGCAATCGACAGATAGGGGTTGACGTCAGCGCCGGGGAAACGGTTTTCAATTCGATAATCCTTAGGCAAAGCATCCGGCACACGCAGCCCGGTGGTGCGGTTATCAAAACCCCAATGCAGATTAATCGGCGCAGCAACCTCACGGGTAAAGCGTCGATAGGAGTTGACGTTGGGCGCAAAAAAGCTCATCACAAAGGGTGTATAAGTCTGCAGGCCACCAAGATACTGGTAAAACGCTTCGCTGTACTGGCCATCCGGCGTAGCAAAAATATTCGAACCATCTTTGGTGGACAGAATGCTCTGGTGAATATGCTTGGCTGAGCCGGGCTCTGTAGCCATGGGTTTAGCCATAAAAGTCGCGTAAATATCGTGTCTTAATGCCGCCTCACGCACCATACGTTTGAAGGTAAACACCTGGTCGGCAAGCTTAAGTGGATCACCGTGAATAAAGTTAACTTCCAACTGTGCCGCCCCTGATTCATGGATCAGTGTGTCGACATCCAGTTCCATGGCGTCACTGTAGCTGTACATCGTCTCGACAAACGGCTCGAACTCGTTCGCCGCATCAATACTGTACGACTGCCTCGCAGTCTCCGGCCTTCCCGAGCGCCCTATTGGCGGTTTTAACGCCAGATCCGGATCGAGATTCTTTTCGATCAGATAAAACTCCACCTCGGGTGCAACCACAGGCTGTAAACCCTCAGCTTGGTAGAGATCGAGGATCCGTTTCAGCACATTGCGTGATGAGAACGGATGAGGTTTGCCATCTTTGCTGTAGCAGTCGTGAATAATCTGCCCGGTCGCCTCGTTTGCCCAGGGAACGCGGCGCATAGTGCTTGGATCGGGCTCAAGCAGCATATCGCCATCAATGGTGCCCAGCAGGTCCCAGAAGTCGTCGGAATACTCGCCGGTTACGGTCTGCGCCAGAATACCTTCAGGCAGGCGGCTGTCCTCTTTAACGAACTTGTTGGCGGGAATAAATTTGCCGCGCGCGTTACCGGTGATATCCGGAACCAGGCATTCGACTTCAGTAATATTGTGTTCTTTGAGCCAGTCTTCGATGGCTTGTTCGGACTGCATAGTGCACCTATCCACAGGATGTATAAGTCAATGAGCGTTACGGGTTATTTTCGAATAATCGTTCAAATAATGTTGAATTATTATTCGAAAAGACCATAATGTCAATTTTTAATTGTGAGCAAAACAAGCGCAATGACCGTAGCAAACTCATACTACGAGGCGAGTGTAGGCACTTACCCTCGGCAACCCGTTTTAGTAGGCGATCAGCGCGCCGACGTCTGTATTATTGGCGCTGGCTACACCGGGTTATCCTCTGCCCTGCATCTTGCCGAGCGCGGTTATTCGGTGATTGTGCTGGAGGCGGAACAGATAGAATTCCTGCTAACGTAGTTTCTGCTGGCGATATTGTTTGTATTGCAGGTTTAGCAGATGCATCGGTGG
>JALRJD010000281.1 GCA_023255165.1 Porticoccaceae bacterium
AGCCAATCAGGAATTGGAAAGCAGCCTTGAACCGATTTATGATTGAGTTCGAAGACCGCTTGACCGATTACATTTAACTCAGGCAGTTACACAGAAATGGTTACAGGGTCGACAGAAATTCATTCAGAATTATTGTTGTAGAACACTGAATCGCTTTTTGACAATTTAATTTTTAAATATGATAAATTGCCACATTAATTTGGGGACTTATTATGCGCTTAATAATATTTTTTACTCTAGCAACCTCTTTGCTTCCGGTGAAACTTCTTGCCAATCCTATCACTATATTTGGTTTAAATTGGGGAATGGAACCAATGACCGCCGCCATTGAACAAAAAGGTTATATCTGCGAAGAAAAACGCTTTTTTGGGTTTTTGGGTAGATACACTATTTGCTCAAATGTAGATAAATTAATTTATGTTGAATCTGATAAATTAACATTCAATTGCCATGTTTTTAATGGATGTGAATACAGTACCCAAGAAATTTCTGAAATGATGCAACAACAAGGCATTATTAGTAACTTAGAATTTAAACTGCAAAATCGGGAAAGTGTGAATAAAGTTTGGGTTCTAGAAACATATTGTGGAAGAGGAGAAGAAGGTGACGTGCTTTGCGTGATTAAGGAACCAAGGGGTGCTGGAGGAGTATTTAGCGGGCAAACGCAAAATGTTATTGAATTGATTAAAGGCGACTTTGGCAATAGCGGGATGACTTTTGAATAAAATGTATTTATAGAAAGCGTGCCATGCCAGATCTGACCGATCGTTTCAGTTACGCACCTAACTCAATCGAAGAAACGTCATACCTATTGCCCTTACCGACCATGAAACTGGTGTCTCGAGTCGCATCTTACGTATCTTACCCTTTTTGAGTAAGGCGTGGACAAGTGCTGCTGTGAAGGTAGTTCCACGAGTCGAAATCAATCCAGACTCGTTCAAGGCACTTGCTACCTCAAGGAAGGTTAGACCCTCATCACGCAGGGCAAGAATTTGAATGAACAACCGCTCTTGATGAGGAGAGTAAGGAGGAATCCACAGATTGGGACTCCTCATCGTGACCTCAAATTCGAATGCGGGAATAATACCCCCTAACGAATTTACTCCACCGTAACCGACTTGGCCAAATTTCTCGGCTGATCAACATCTGTGCCTTTTAGCAGTGCGACATGGTATGAAAGCATCTGCAATGGCAACGTATAGATAATGGCTTCGAGACTTTTTGGCACATGGGGCATATCAATTACCTTGGTGCCCGGCTCACTGACAAAACCACTGGCAGCATCGGCGAAGACAAACAGCTGACCACCCCGGGCGCGCACTTCATGAAGATTGGACTTCAATTTTTCCAGCAGCTCGTTATTGGGCGCCACGGTAACAACTGGCATATCTTCATCAACCAATGCCAGTGGACCATGCTTGAGCTCGCCAGAAGGGTAGGCCTCAGCGTGAATATACGAGATCTCTTTGAGCTTAAGGGCGCCTTCCAGGGCGATCGGATACTGTTCGCCGCGGCCCAAAAACAGTGCGTGGTGTTTGTTAGCAAAGGATTCTGAGACCGCTTCGATCACACTGTCGAGTTCGAGCACCGCAGCACAGAGTTGCGGCAATTGGTGGAGGTTTTGCACCAACTGTTTTTCCACTTCCGGTTGCAAGCCGCTGTGACGTCCGAGTGACAGAACAAACAACTGCAATGCCACCAGCTGAGTGGTAAAGGCCTTGGTTGAGGCAACCCCGATCTCGGGCCCGGCCAATGTCATCAGCGAGATATCCGACTCGCGAACCAGCGAACTGTTGGCGGCATTACAGATCGCCACAAAGCCCAGGTAGTTGCTCTCTTTTGCCTTGCGCAGTGCCGCCAGGGTGTCCGCAGTTTCTCCCGACTGGGAGATGGTGACAAATAATGTGCCGGCGGGAACTGGCACGCGACGATAGCGGTATTCGCTGGCCACTTCCACCTGGCAGGGCACACCGGCGTACTCCTCGAGCCAGTATTTGGCGACCAGGCCGGAATGGTAGCTGGTGCCGCAGGCAATAATATGCACATTGCGGGTTTCGGCAAACAGACCGTCAGCCTGGTAGCCAAAGATCGCTTCGCGAATATGGTCATCCGCCAGACGCCCGGCAATAGTGTTGGCCAGAACCTTGGGTTGCTCGAAAATTTCCTTCTGCATAAAGTGGCGATAATGGCCTTTTTCAGCAATCTGATCAGCCTCTTCGAGCTGATCGATCGGCCGCTCGACGGCCACGCCGGCCTGATCAAAGATGCTATAGCCAGCACTGGATAACTCGACCAAATCGCCCTCTTCGAGAAAAATAAACCGGTCGGTGACCTGCCGCAGAGCCATTTGGTCCGAGGCGATAAAATATTCATCAATACCAACACCAATCACCAGCGGGCTGCCGCTGCGCGCGCCAATAATGGTGTCGGGCTGGTCTTCGCAGATCACGCCGAGGGCGTAGGCGCCATCGAGGCGGGCAATAGTCTGCTCAACCGCGGCGCGCAAATCCTGCGCGGTTTTGAGATGGTGGTGCACCAGATGGGCTACCACTTCACTGTCGGTGGCGGAGACAATGGTGTAGCCGAGCGCTTTTAGTTCCGCGCGCAACTCATCGTGGTTTTCAATAATGCCGTTGTGGACAACCGAGACACCCGACGAGTTGTGCGGGTGAGAGTTGATGCTGCTGGGTTCGCCGTGGGTGGCCCAGCGGGTGTGTGAAATGCCGGTGTTGCCGCTGACCGGATTTGCCTCGGCTGCTTTTTCCAGCTCGGCAACCTTGCCCATGGTCTTGCGCGTCTGCAATATTTGCGCGCTGTCGATTATCGACAAACCAGCCGAGTCATAGCCGCGGTATTCGAGGCGGCGCAACCCTTCAATTAAAATTTTATAGACATTGCGCTGGGTGGCAGCGCCGACAATTCCGCACATAGTGTGTGACTTCCTATTTGTTTTTGGTTGGGCGCTTCCAGCCCGCTATATTACGTTGTTTGCCACGGCCGACGGCGAGATTGCCCTCCGGCACGTCACCGTTGATGGTCGAGCCCGCGGCCACAAAGCCCTGCTCGCCAATCGACAGCGGTGCAACCAGAGTGCTGTTGGAGCCAATAAAGCTGTTACTGCCAATCTCGGTTTTGTGTTTATTGACGCCATCGTAGTTACAGGTGATGGTACCCGCGCCAACATTAACCTTTTCACCGAGTTCAGCATCGCCGACGTAGCTCAGGTGATTGATTTTGCTGCCATTGCCAACAATGGCTTTTTTGGTTTCAACAAAGTTGCCCACTTTGGTGTCGCTACCCAGTTCAGTGCCGGGGCGAATGCGCGCAAAAGGTCCGAGGACGGCGCGATCACCGACCACCGCCTGCTCGATCACGGTGTTGGCTTTAATTTCAACCGAGTCGCCAATGCGGCTGCTGATAATATGGCAGTTGGGGCCGATTACCACGTTTGAACCCAGGACCACATCACCCTCAAAAACGCAGTTTACGTCAATGCTGTTGTCGGTTCCCGCAACCAGCGTGCCGCGCAGGTCGAAGCGTGCCGGATCGGCAAGGCTGGTGCCTGAATCCATCAACTTCCCGGCCTGTTGCAACTGGTAGACACGCTCAAGCGCCGCCAGCTGTTGGCGACTATTGACCCCTTCCACTTCGCTGGGCGACGGAGCCTGAATGCCGCAAACGTTGAAACCGGACTGACGGGCAATGGCAATCAGGTCGGTGAGATAGTATTCGCCCTGAGCGTTTTTGTTGTCGAGTTTTGGTAACCAGTCGGCGAGCAGTTCGGTGGTCAGAGCCATCACCCCGGTATTCACTTCGTCAATCTCAAGTTGCCCGGCGCTGGCATCTTTTTGCTCAACTATGGCTTCAATCTGTCCGTTGCTGTCACGCAGAATACGTCCGTAGCCGCTGGGGTTGGGTAATTGTATGGTCAGCAGGGCGATGCTGTTGTCGTTGACCGCGGCGAGCATCTTGTCGATGGTGGCCGCGCTGATTAAAGGCACATCACCATAGAGAATGACTACTTTGCTTCCCGGGCGCAGCTGATCCAGCGCGCAGTGCACGGCATGACCGGTGCCAAGCTGCTCGCTCTGTTCGACCAGTTTGATGGCGCGATCGGCGTAGGCTTCACGCACCGCATCGCCACCATGCCCGGTGACAACAATTTTTTCCGCGCCCTGTATGCTGTCCGCGGTATCCAGCACATGGCTCAATAGAGACTTTCCCGCAAGCTTGTGCAGCACTTTTGGAAGCTGCGAGCGCATGCGTGTGCCTTTGCCGGCAGCGAGAATAACAATATCCGTTTTTGTCATAGACTATTCACTTTTGATTAGGCGGGGGATGATAGCGCATCCGGCAACGTTACTGTCAAAAAGCGCTTAATACAACCCTGGCAAACGCCGTAACGGTCGACCGTTAACAGCTTTTTAGGCGCTATAAAAAAGGGTGGCCGTGGCCACCCTTATAAGACTTGTTTTGCTTGTTACTGCCAGGCTATCGATCCCAGGCTATCGGTCCCAGACTTTTGGTCCCAAGATATCGATCCCGGGCGATGGTTTCCGAACCGTCAGTGCGATCAACCACCCAGCTTTTTGCGCAAGGTTTGAACGGTGCGCAGCTGTGCCGTAGCTTCCGCCAACATCGACGCCGCTTTGGAGTATTCAATTTCACCGGTGTGATTGGCAATTGCACTCTCGGCTTCCTTGACCGCTTCCGCTGCCGCCGCCTCATCAATATCGTTAGCGCGCACTGCGGTGTCGGCCAGAATTGAGATGATATTGGGCTGCACTTCGAGATACCCGCCAGACAGATAGTAAATTTCCTCTTCACCATTCTGCTTGACCAGTCGAACCGGGCCGGGCTTGAGATCACTGAGCAGTGGAGCGTGGCCAGCGGTCACACCCAGTTCACCGAGTGAGCCGGTGGCAACAACCATCTCGACCAGCCCGGAGAACAGGGATTCATCAGCACTTACAATGTCACAATGAACTGTTATTGCCATTTCTTGATAACCTTTGCTTTACCCAGCTTAGAGGTTTTTGCTTTTTTCGACCGCTTCGTCGATCGAGCCGACCATGTAGAACGCCTGCTCGGGAAGATGATCGTACTCACCGTCCAGAATGCCCTGGAAGCCGGAGATGGTATCTTTCAGCGAAACGTACTTGCCCGGTGAACCAGTGAAGATCTCGGCCACGTGGAACGGCTGTGACAGGAAGCGTTCAATTTTACGCGCGCGGGCCACAGCCAGCTTGTCTTCCTCAGACAGTTCGTCCATGCCGAGAATGGCGATAATATCTTTCAACTCTTTATAGCGCTGCAGCACAGACTGAACACCGCGGGCGACTTCGTAGTGCGCTGTACCAATAATCAACGGATCGAGCTGACGTGAGGTTGAATCCAGTGGATCTACCGCAGGGTAGATGCCTTTGGATGCAATATCACGGCTCAATACAACAGTTGAGTCGAGGTGGGCAAAGGTGGTCGCTGGCGAGGGGTCAGTCAAGTCATCCGCAGGAACGTAAACCGCCTGCACGGATGTGATCGAACCGGTCTTGGTTGAGGTGATACGCTCTTGTAGTACGCCCATCTCTTCCGCCAGGGTTGGCTGATAACCTACCGCAGATGGCATACGACCCAACAGTGCCGATACTTCGGTACCCGCCAATGTATAACGATAGATATTGTCGACAAACAGCAGTACGTCTTTACCTTCGTCACGGAATTTTTCAGCCATGGTCAAACCGGTCAGTGCTACACGCAGACGGTTACCCGGGGGCTCATTCATCTGGCCGTATACCATGGCAACTTTTGATTCGCTTGGGGTCTCGACATTTACAACGCCCGACTCCTGCATCTCGTAATAGAAGTCGTTACCTTCACGAGTACGCTCACCAACACCGGCAAATACAGACAGACCGCTGTGCTCGGTGGCGATGTTGTTGATCAGCTCCATCATGTTAACGGTTTTACCAACACCCGCTCCACCGAAAAGGCCAACCTTGCCGCCTTTGGCGAAAGGACAAACCAGATCGATAACCTTGATGCCGGTTTCAAGCAGGTCGTCAGAAGCGGCCAGCTCGTCATAGGCTGGGGGCTTGCGGTGAATAGCTGCACGCTCTTTCTCGCCGATCGGGCCTTTCTCATCGATCGGGTTGCCAAGCACATCCATAATGCGGCCCAGTGTCTCCAATCCCACAGGAACAGAAATTGGCGCTTTGGTGTTGGCAACGCTGAGTCCGCGGCTGATGCCTTCAGATGAGCCCATGGCAATAGTACGCACCACGCCGTCGCCCAACTGCTGCTGAACTTCAAGGGTGAGACCCTTGCCATCGACTACCAGTGCGTCATACACGCTGGGTACCTGATCGCGCGGAAATTCCACATCGATTACAGCACCAATAATTTGTACGATTCTTCCGCTACTCATTTCCGGTTCCTCTTTACTAAACCTTTTAAACTTCGTTTATCTTTATACAGCCGCTGCGCCACTGACAATTTCTGACAGCTCTTGGGTAATCGCTGCCTGGCGTGCCTTGTTATAAAGCAGTTGCAATTCATCTATCAGCTCACCGGCATTCTCGGTGGCATTTTTCATTGCGAGCATTCTTGCTGCCTGCTCGCAGGCTTTATTTTCTACAACACCCTGATAAACCTGGGATTCGATATAGCGGATCAACAAGCCGTCGAGCAGTTCCTTGGCATCCGGCTCATAGATATAGTCCCAGTGGTGCTTGAGGCTGCTGTCGTCAGCTGGTTGCAGTGGCAACAGCTGCTCGACCGTTGGGGTCTGCGTCATGGTGTTGACAAATTCATTGTTGACCACGTAGAGCTTGTCGATACGACCCTCATCGTAGGCGTCCAACATCACCTTGACGCCGCCGATAAGATCTTCAGCGCTGGGTTCGTCACCCACATCCTTGACCGCGGCAACAATATTGCCGCCCACAGAACCAAAAAATCCTGCCGCTTTATTGCCGACCACACAGATATCAATTTCAACACCCTGGTCCGACCACACTTTCATGGACTTGAGTGCAGCTTTGAACAGGTTGATGTTCAAGCCACCGCAGAGACCACGATCGGTGGAGACAACTACATAGGCGACGCGCTTAACCTCGCGCTGCTCCAGATACTGGTGTTTGTATTCGGAGACGGCGCTGGCGATATGGCTGACCACGTCGCGGATACGCTGGGCGTAGGGCTTGCCCAGAGCCATACGATCCTGGGCGCGTCGCATTTTGCTCGCCGCCACCATTTCCATGGCGCTGGTGATCTTCTGCGTGCTGCCAATACTAGCAATTTTGGTTTTGACTTCTTTTCCGATTGCCATGTCTTATGCCTGTCTGATTACAGTAACTTACCAGGTTTGTGTCGCAACAAACTTGTCCAGCGCAGCTTTGAAACCAGCCGCGATGTCGTCGTTGTAATCGCCCGATGCATTAATTTGACTCATCAGATCGCCGTGCTCAGCTTTCATATAAGAGAGCAGGGCCGCTTCAAAATCACCGATTTTGCTAACTTCAACCTGTTTCAGGAAGCCGTTGTCTGCCGCGTAAACCATCACACCCATCTCGGCGATGCTCTGCGGAGAGTACTGCTTCTGCTTCATCAATTCGGTCACTCGCTCACCGTGATCAAGCTGGGCTTTAGTCGCGTCATCGAGATCAGAGGCAAACTGCGAGAAAGCCGCCAGTTCACGATACTGCGCCAGTGCGGTACGGATACCACCGGAGAGTTTCTTGATGATCTTGGTCTGCGCGGCACCACCTACACGAGACACCGAAATACCGGCGTTCATTGCGGGGCGAATACCGGCGTTAAACATATCCGCTTCGAGGAAGATCTGACCGTCGGTAATCGAGATCACATTGGTCGGTACGAAAGCCGATACGTCACCAGCCTGAGTTTCAATCACAGGCAGTGCGGTCAATGAACCGGTCTTGCCTTTGACTTCACCGTTGGTGAACTTCTCGACGTAGTCCGCATTAACACGGGCTGCGCGCTCAAGCAGTCGGGAGTGCAAATAGAAGACGTCACCAGGATAGGCTTCACGGCCTGGGGGACGCTTCAACAACAATGAGATTTGACGGTAGGCCCAGGCCTGCTTGGTCAAGTCGTCATAGATAATCAGCGCGTCCTGACCGCGATCGCGGTAGTACTCACCCATTGAACAGCCGGCAAAGGGTGCCAGAAACTGCATCGCAGCAGGATCGGAAGCCGTTGCGGCAACTACCGTGGTGTGCTCCATGGCGCCGTGCTCTTCGAGCTTGCGCACCACAGCGGCAACCGATGCGGCCTTCTGACCAACGGCAACATAGATACATTTAATGCCAGAGCCTTTCTGGTTGATGATCGCATCAACCGCAATAGCGGTCTTACCAATCTGACGGTCACCAATGATCAGTTCGCGCTGTCCGCGACCGATTGGCACCATGGCATCAATTGCTTTCAGACCGATCTGCACTGGCTGATCAACTGATTGACGCTCAATAACACCTGGTGCAACTTTTTCAATCGCATCGCTAAGCGCGGCGTTAACCGGGCCCTTGCCGTCGATTGGGTTGCCCAGCGCATCGACCACGCGGCCTTCCAGCTCGGGTCCAACGGGAACTTCCAGAACACGCCCTGTGCAACGGGCTTTTTGTCCTTCGGCCAGTGCCTGGTAGTCACCCAGAACCACGGCGCCGACAGAGTCGCGCTCAAGGTTAAGTGCCATACCGTAGACACCGCCATCGAACTCGATCATTTCGCCGTACATCACGTCAGCCAGACCGTGAATACGAATGATACCGTCCGAAACGGAAACAATGGTGCCCTCATTTTGGGCTTCTGACGAAACATTAAGGTTGTCGATGCGACTCTTAATAATTTCGCTAATTTCTGATGGATTCAGTTGCTGCATGCTTAGGCCTCAAATCCTTAGGAGTGTAATGACTCGGCGAGTTTGGCCAAACGGCCACGAATGGACCCGTCAATAACGGTATCCCCGGCGCGTATAACCGCACCACCCAGCAGACTCTTGTCCAAACGAACCTGCATATTTACTTTGCGTTGCAGTTTTGCGCTCAGCGCATCACTGAGTGTCTGCTGTTGGTCAGCATCGAGCTCAAGCGCGGCGGTCACTTCAACGTCAACCGCCTTTTCGCGGTTGGCTTTTAAAATATCAAACTGTTGCGAAATCTCGGGCAGTAACTGCAACCGGCGATTTTCGGACAGAACGGTTAAAAAGTTCTTGCCCTGAGCGCTGAGCGCGTCGCCACAGATGCCGATAAGCGCTGTTACCTGCTGATCCGCGGTGACACTTGGCGAGCTCAACAGCTGCACAACATTCGGCTGCTGCGCAACCGCCGCGGCAAGCGCCAGGCTTTGCGACCAGCTGGCCAGATCACCCGCGCTGTCGGCAAACTCGAAGGCCGCCTTTGCATAGGGTCGAGCCAATGTGCTCAATTCTGCCATGATTAACCTCGGTTACAGCTGCGCTGCTAGTTTATCGACCAGCGCACGGTTGGCCTTTTCATCGATGGAAGCTTCGAGCACTTTCTCAGCACCCGCCAGAGCCAAACCGGCCACAGCGGAACGCAGCTCTTCCTTGGCGCGATTGATTTCCTGCTCAATCTCAGCTTCGGCAGCCACTTTAAGGCGGTCACCTTCGGCACGGGCCTGGGTTTTAGCTTCATCAACAATCTGGTTTGCGCGCTTGTTGGCCTGATCAATAATGCCCGCCGCTTCTTGCTTGGCTTCTTTCATTTGATCGGTGGCTTTGTTTTGCGCCAGCTCGAGATCGCGCAGAGCGCGATCCGCGGCATCAAGACCGTCGGCGATTTTCTTCTGTCGCTCTTCCATGGCTTCAATAATGACTGGCCAGACAAACTTCATGCAGAACCACACAAAGAATGCAAAGGTCACCATCTGACCAAAAAGCGTTAGATTAATATTCACGCCATTACCTCGTTAAACAATGGATTAAATTTCGCTAACCGATTTGTTACGCGCCAACACCTGGAGCAACAACAAAGATCAAGTACATCGCGATACCAACACCAATAATAGGCACAGCATCGATCAAACCGGCGAGCAGGAACATCTTGCCCTGCAGCATTGGACCGAGCTCTGGTTGACGAGCTGTCGCTTCGATCAACTTTCCGCCCAACAAACCCATACCAACGGCCGCTCCCAACGCGCCCAAACCAAGCATAATTGCCGCAGCAATGATCACTAGTTCCATCGTAGACTCCTGACTTCAGTCATTAAAAATTAACAGTAAGATTAGTGGTCTTCATGCGCCATGCTTAAATAGACGACAGTGAGAACCATGAAAATAAATGCTTGCAGGGTAATGACCAGAATATGGAATACCGCCCAGCCCCATTGCATTAACCCTCCACCCAGAGCAAACACACCGCCGCCGATCGCCATAAAGGCCATCGACAACAATACTGTTTTACCCGTAGATACTTTCCCTTTGAGATTTAACCAACATACGCCGCAGACCAGTACAAAGATGACTAGCCAGAAGTAGGCGCTGGTGTGCTCGCCAAAGAGTTGTGCATGCAGACCGCCGGAAACCAGTCCAGCCCCTGCGCCCGCCGCAAACATGGTTGCGATCAGGATAAAGATCATCTCACCGGCATACATATTGCCGAACAGTCGTAAACCGAGAGAGAACGGCTTGGCCAACAGACCAACCGTCTCCATAAACAGGTTTACCGGAATAAAGCCCCAGTGATTAAACGGGTGCATGGTGAGTTCTTTGATAAAGCCGGTGCCCTTGATCTTGAACGAGTAGTAGAGCATCAGGATAAATACGCCGAGCGCCATGCCCAGAGTGACATTGGGATCGGTCGAGGGGACGATTTTTTGGTAGTGCACGCCAGTCAGGGCCAGCAGTGATGGAATCAGATCCACTGGTAGCAGGTCCATCAGGTTCATCAGGAAAATCCAGACAAAGATTGTCAGTGCCAGCGGAGCTACCATTTTATTGCGCCCATGGAAGCTGTCTTTGACGGCGCCATCGATAAACTCGACGATCATCTCAACAAAGTTTAACCAACCTGCGGGAACGCCGGTGTGCGCCTTCTTTGCGGCACGCAGAAACATCCAGCAAAACAGCGAGCCCAGACCAATCGACCAGGCCATGGAGTCCACATGGATTGCCCAAAAACCCATATCCGCCGCTTCCTGGGAGCTGTGAGCAAAACCCCAACCGTGATCGGGATGCTTGCCGTAGACCAGATTCTGTAAGTGGTGCTGAATATACTCAGTAGTGCTTGCGGGGTTTTCGCCGGCCATCTGTGTCTCTCAACTGGTGCTTAACTGATTAATGCTCTTTTGCTAGCAGAGCGTTATTTTATGTAGCCAGGGCTTGTCTATTTGGACTGTAACTCTTTAAACAACAACAAACACTGGACCAAAATCATTGTTACAAATGAGCCAAACAGGGCGCCAACATTCAGCGGGCTGACCATCAAAAAAGTGGTGACAAAAAGCACCGCCGTTAAAACAATCTTGCCTGTCTCTCCCCAGTACATTGCTCGCACAATGGACTGCACACGTCTGGCTCCTGAAAATCGGAATGCCTGCCTGACAAACCAGCGCTGCGGACAGATCTGAATCAGACCGCCAAGCAGAACCGAATAGGCCGGCACTGTTTCCCACAACATCAGCAGTACTGAAACGGCGAGCAGTAGAGCCAACTGATAGATTGCGACTCTTTTTGCTGCCCTGGCTGTTGGAAGCGAAATGGTCGTCATCATTCCTCTGCGAGAACTGCCTTAATGGCCATCTCGTTTGGCCTTGGCGACATACCGGTCGCATATAACACTGGCTGGCAAGTCTGGAGCCCATCTTCGACGGCTGCGCATTATAGGTATAGTGATACCGATATTCAACACGGGATCGACCCTGAATGGTCGAAATTTTTCAGGTTGATATGGTTCGTCAGGTAGTCGGTTAGAAGGTTATTTAAGATGGGCGAGAATACCGTCCAACTCATCGACGCTGTTGTACTTAAACACCAGTTTGCCAGCGCCTTTGGCACTGTGTTGAATAGTGACCGGAACACCAAGCTTTTCCGAGAGCTCATTTTCCAGATGCTTGATATCCGGGCTGGTTTGGGCAACAGAGCCGGATGAGGGCTTGATGGAGTCTCCAGCCTGAAGTTTCTTCACCAGCACTTCAGTTTGGCGCACAGTCATGTTGGTGCCCGCCACTGTGCGCGCGGCTTTGACCTGCACTGAGCCTTCCAGCGCCAGCAGACATTTGGCGTGGCCGAGTTCAAGATCGCCGCGCTCAAGCATCTTTTGTACTTCAATTTGAAGACTGGTCAAGCGCATCAGATTGGTCACTGCGGAACGCGACTTGCCGACCGCGTCGGCGACCTGTTGCTGGGTCAGGCCAAACTCCTGCTGCAATCGCTGCAGGGCGAGGCTCTCCTCCATAGCGTTAAGGTCTTCACGCTGAATATTTTCGATCAGTGCCATGGCGATAGCGGCTTCGTCGGACACCTCGCGGACGATTACCGGCACGGTATCCAAACCAGCCTGCTGAGCGGCGCGCCAACGACGTTCGCCAGCAATAATTTCATAGAGCTCAGCGTCAACCCGACGCACCACCAATGGCTGCATCACGCCCTGGGTGCGAATCGAGCTGGCCAACTCTTCGAGAGCCTCGGGGTTGATATCCCGACGCGGCTGATACTTGCCGCGCTGCAGTTGCTCAACAGGCAGTTGCCGCAGGTGGCCGTCCGCTGTTAATGGCGTCGACACCTTTTCAGATCCGGCACTAAGTTCTTCGCCAAACTTTTCGCCAAGCTCTTCGCTAAGGTCCGCATCAAATTCCGGGCTGTCGGTCAGTCCCAGCAGGGCATCCAGACCTTTACCCAAACTCTGTCGTTTTGTCGCCATATCTTATTGTCCTGCGATTTCCGGTTGCTGCTCTGTCTGCGCTTTGGCCTGGCGGAGAATTTCCCCGGCGAGAGCCAAATAGGCCAGCGAGCCTTTTGAGTTTCGATCGTAGGCCAGGGCGGGCAGCCCATGGCTGGGCGCCTCCGCAAGACGGACATTGCGCGGGATACTGACCCGGTAGACACGACTGCCAAAGTATTTGCGCAACTGTGCCGATACTGCGTTAGTCAGGCTGTTGCGTGGATCATACATGGTGCGCAAGATGCCTTCGATGCGCAGTTGCGGGTTGATCAACTTGGCGATCTGTTTAATTGTGTTATTCAGCGCTGACAATCCTTCAAGTGCATAGTATTCGCACTGCATGGGGATAATTACGCTATTGCTGGCAACCAGCGCATTAACAGTCAGCATATTTAGTGATGGCGGGCAGTCGATAATCACATAATCATAGTTGCTGGCAACGCGCTTGAGCGCATGCCGCAGTCGCGTCTCGCGACCAATCTCCTGCATTAACTCCACTTCCGCAGCAACCAGGTCACCGTTGGAGGGAAGCAAATGAATTTTTGCTTTGGGGCAGGGCACAATGGCGTCTTCGATTTTTACTTTTTCTGTGAGCACATGGTAAACGCTGGTTTTACATTTGTGTTTATCGACACCAACACCCATGGTGGCATTACCTTGCGGGTCGAGATCAACCAGTAAAACGCGCTGTTTGTAAGCGGCCAGTGATGCGGCCAGATTGACGCTGGTTGTGGTTTTACCAACACCGCCTTTCTGGTTGGCTATGGAGATTATTCGAGGCACTTAATTACCCTTTACCCTGTTTACTGTGTTAATCGCATTGGCCGATAACAATCAAATGGCGCTCGGCATCGACACCTGGAACCTGCAATGGGTGAGATGCGTTGACCTTATAGCCTTTCATCACCTCGCTCAACTCCGATTGCGGGAATTTTCCTTTCATAGCCAGAAAGCAGCCATTTTCTCCGAGCAGATGGCGACACTTGGCGACCATATCCGCTACCGAGGTAAAAGCGCGACTCAACACTGCATCATAGGGGTTCTCCGGATGATAGAGCTCAACCCGGGACTGCACTTCGCGCAGATTATTCAAGCCCAATTCACATCGCGCCTGAAAAAGAAAGCGGGTTTTCTTGCCGTTGCTATCGAGCAGGGTAAACGAGCGATCGGGACACATAATCGCCAGCGGAATGCCCGGCAGGCCAGCGCCGGTACCCACATCAATCAAGCGCTCGCCGGTCAGAAACGGGAAAACCGCAAGACTGTCGAGCAGATGCAGAGCAACCATCTGTTCGGGGTCGCGAATCGCGGTGAGGTTGTAGGCCTTATTCCAGGTAATCAGCAAGCGCAGGTAGGCGATCAGCTGATCGCGCTGTTGCACACTGCAATCGAGACCTATCTGTTGCATACCTGCTTTAAGAAGATCGGTTAACCGCGACGCGGTGCTCGGTTCATGCGGCATCGGTTTTTGGAGAACCAGTTTTCACAGCATCTTTTTTTAACGCGCCTTTTTTTAACGCGCCTTTTTTTAACGCGACAATTAGCAGCGAGATTGCCGCCGGTGTTACGCCGGGAATGCGGCTGGCTCTGGCCAGAGTCTCAGGCGATGCTTCCGACAGTTTTTGTTTGACTTCATTGGAGAGCCCTTTAACCGCGTGATAATCAAACTCCTGCGGGATTGATGTGTTCTCATGACGACGCAGTCGGTCAACCTCATCCTGTTGGCGGCTGAGATAGCCAGAGTATTTGGCATCAATCTCGACCTGCTCGGCAATCTGCTGGCCAACCATATGGTCGGGGTAGAGGGAACCGATAAGCTGATAGTTGATCTCCGGGCGTTTGAGTAGCTCAAACAACGAGTATTCATGGGAGAGTTTGTTTTCGATATGGGCAGAGAGCTTTTCAGCAATCTCACTGGCCGGCTGAATCCAGGTACTTTTAAGGCGCTGCCGTTCCAGCTCAATCGCTTCGCGCTTTTCACTAAACAGCTGCCAGCGATGATCATCCACCAACCCCAACTCGCGACCCTTTTCGCTAAGTCGCATATCGGCATTATCTTCACGCAGCAGCAGCCGATACTCGGCGCGACTGGTAAACATTCTGTAGGGCTCCTGAGTACCCATGCTGATTAGATCATCCACCAATACGCCGGTGTAGGCCACATCGCGACGGGGGCACCAACTCTCGCGATCCTGAACCTGCAGAGCAGCATTGGTGCCAGCCAATAATCCTTGCGCAGCCGCCTCTTCGTAACCGGTGGTGCCATTTATTTGACCGGCAAAAAACAAGCCATTGATGGCTTTGGTTTCCAGGGAGTATCGCAGATCCTGAGGATTAAAATAGTCATACTCAATCGCATAGCCCGGCCGGGTGATATGGGCCGACTCAAATCCTTTTATTGAGCGTACCAGCGCCAATTGCACATCAAAGGGCAGGCTGGTGGAGATACCATTGGGATACAGCTCGTAAGTGTCCAGCCCTTCCGGTTCGATAAATATCTGGTGCTGGTCCTTGTCAGCAAAGCGCACTACCTTGTCTTCAATGGACGGGCAATATCGAGGCCCAACACCGTCAATCACGCCGGTGTAGAGTGGTGAGCGATCCATGCCGCCATGAATAATGTCGTGGGTTTGGCTGTTGGTGTAGGTGATCCAGCAGCAGGTTTGTTGCGGATGTTGCGCCAGCGAGCCGATATAGGACATCACCGGTTCAGGTTTATCGCCCCACTGCTCTGGCAACTGACTGAAATCCACACTGCGTGCATCAATGCGCGGTGGCGTGCCGGTTTTTAATCGCTCAACCCTGAATGGCAGTGATCGCAAACGTTCGGCCAAATCCTGCGCCGGCGGATCACCGGCACGGCCCGCGGCGTAGTTCTGCATGCCAATATGGATTTTGCCAGCAAGGAAAGTGCCGGCAGTAACAACAACCGTTTTGGCCTTAAAGGTCAGTCCCATCTGGGTGACAACGCCAGTCACCCGTTCACCCTCGATAATCAGATCATCCACAGCCTGCTGAAAAATGGACAGATTTTGCTGGTTCTCAAGAATATGCCTGATCGCCGCCTTGTAGCGAATACGATCAGCCTGAGCTCGAGTAGCGCGAACCGCAGGACCTTTGCGCGAATTTAAAACCCGGAATTGAATGCCGCCGAGATCGGTGGCGGTGGCCATGGCGCCGCCAAGGGCATCGATCTCTTTGACCAGATGACTTTTACCTATGCCGCCAATCGCCGGATTGCAAGACATCTGACCCAGTGTTTCGATATTGTGAGTTAGCAGCAGAGTTTTGCAGCCCATACGTGCGGAGGCCAGGCAGGCTTCAGTGCCAGCGTGTCCGCCACCAACAACAATCACATCGAAAGAATCCGGGTAGAGCATAAACAGGCTCAGCAGCTAAAAGAAAAGGGCGGCCATTATACGCGGGGTTGATTAAAATTTAATCACTTTATTTTATATTGGTTGTTGCGGCCATTGTGGTTCTTGGCAGAGTTAGTGTTAATAAATCTATTAAGTAATTAACTATATAAAGGGTATGTAA
>JALRJD010000043.1 GCA_023255165.1 Porticoccaceae bacterium
AAGGACGATAGCCGGACGTTATCAGGATCGGCTCGCCAACTAAGGTTCGTATGGGCTCCAAGACATCCCGACAAAGCGATCGAAGATTGGCCACAACCCGAGGGTTGGGTGTGATGATGATGCCTTTTTTCTGTGCGGCTTCTAGCCTAAGAGCAAAAATTCGACGTTATTTAAAACGTGCGTTTATTCGTCAATAAAACTGCGCAGATGATCCGAGCGGGTCGGGTGGCGCAGTTTGCGCAGTGCTTTGGCTTCGATCTGACGAATACGCTCGCGGGTTACGTCGAACTGCTTGCCGACTTCTTCGAGCGTGTGGTCGGTGTTCATATCGATACCAAAACGCATACGCAGTACTTTCGCTTCGCGCGCTGTGAGGCTGCTGAGAACACCGCGAGTAGACTCCGTGAGGTTGTTCTTGGTGGCTTCATCGAGCGGCAGTGCGATGGTGGTGTCTTCGATCAGGTCGCCGATGCTGGCGTCTTCATCTTCACCTATGGGTGTTTCCATGGAGATCGGTTCTTTGGCGATCTTGAGCACTTTACGAATTTTGTCTTCGGGCATTTCCATGCGCTCCGCCAGTTCTTCCGGCGAGGGCTCGCGGCCCATTTCCTGAAGCATCTGGCGCGATACGCGGTTTAGCTTATTGATGGTTTCGATCATATGCACCGGGATACGAATGGTGCGCGCCTGGTCGGCGATGGAGCGGGTAATCGCCTGACGGATCCACCATGTTGCATAGGTCGAGAACTTATAGCCGCGACGGTATTCAAATTTGTCCACGGCTTTCATCAGTCCGATATTGCCTTCCTGAATCAGATCGAGGAACTGCAGGCCGCGGTTGGTGTATTTTTTCGCGATCGAGATTACCAGTCGCAGGTTGGCTTCAACCATTTCTTTTTTGGCGCGACGGGCCATGGCTTCGCCCATGGTCATGCGGCGATTGATATCTTTGATCTGCGCGACGTTCATGCCGGCGCTCTCTTCAACCTGCGCCAGCTTGCGCTGTGAGCGGAGGATTTCAACTTCCTGATCGGCGACGCGAGCTGCCCAGTCTTCTTTGGATTTGGCGAGGCCGGCAACCCATTTGAGGTTGGATTCATTGCCGGGGAACAGGCTGATAAAGTCCTTGCGCGGCATTTTCCCGTAGCGGATGCACAGCTTCATGATGTTGCGTTCTTCAGCGCGGATTTTTTCAACGGCAAGACGAACTTTGGCAATCAGCGGATCAAACTGGCGCGGGGTCAGCTTGAGGAACTTGAACAGTTCGGCCAGCTCTTCGAGATTTTTCTTTGAAGCGTCAGTGTCACGGCCGTAGCGGGCGATGCACTTTTCGGTTTTCTTCATCTGCTTGCGAATCGCATCAAAGCGTTCGAAAGCCTCTTCCGGGTCGAGCCCACCTTCGTGCTGCTCTTCCTCTTCAACTTCTTCGTCTTCCTCGTCGCCATTCTCGAGCTTCAGTGCCTCTGCGGCCTGCTGTTGCGCCAGGGCAGAGGGGACATGCTCCATGGGATTGAGGTAGCCGCTGATAATGTCGGTCAGCTTGCGTTCACCGGCTTCAACTTTTTCGTATTCTTCGATAATGGTGGCAACGGTCGATGGCCAGTCGGCAACGGCGGCCATCAGCTCACGGGTACCTTCTTCGATGCGCTTGGCAATTTCGATCTCGCCTTCGCGGGTCAGCAGCTCGACCGAGCCCATTTCACGCATGTACATGCGTACCGGATCGGTGGTGCGGTGTTGTTCAGATTCAACAGAGGCGAGTGCAGCGGCGGCTTCGGCGGCGGCCACTTCATCCGGGGTATTGTCGCCGGAGAGCATCAGCAGTGTTTCGGCATCGGGGGCTGTTTCAAAAACAGTAATACCCATGTCGTTGATCATCTGAATAATATCTTCGACCTGTTCCGGATCGGCGATATCTTCTGGCAGATGGTCGTTTACTTCAGCGTAAGTGAGATAGTTCTGCTCGCGTCCTTTAGCAATCAGATCTTTGATGCCGGACTGTTGTTTTTGATTGGTATCGCTCATAGGGCTCGGGTACTGTTTTGAGGCTGAAAAATAGCGCGCAATTATAGCCGAAATTATTACGGGTGTCCGCACCAATTTGGGCTTTATTTGGCTCTCTCAGGATTTCTAATACTAGACTACAAGTCGTTGTTTTATCTTATTTTTTAACTCTGCAAATTGATTGTCGTTGCCGAGCTGCATATGAATCTTCAGTAGCTGCTTGATCTGTCGTTCGTTAAGCGTTTCCTGTGCCAGCAAATAGGTTGCCTTGCGCTCGCCAGGCAGGGCTTCAAAAGCATCGCGGGTGACATGGGCCAGAGTGTCGGCAAACTCCTGGTTATCGTCGCGACCGGTGCCTTTGGGCGGATGGTGCAGTTCGCTGCCAGCAAGGGATTTCAGCAGTTGCAGTTCGGTGGGGTCGGAATGGGTGGCCTGCCAGCGGGCAAAGATATGAGAGGTTTTGGTGCAGGCCTGATCGCTGTTAATCAGCGCAAGAATTTTTAAAAACAGGGCGATATCAGGGTCTGCCGAGACATTGAGCATCTCGGTATCTTCGACATATTCCGCCAGCTGCGGATGATTGATCAGCAGAGCACAGAGAAATTTTACCGGCGACAAGCGAATTTTTTTGGTTCGCGTGGAGAG
>JALRJD010000258.1 GCA_023255165.1 Porticoccaceae bacterium
CGCAACATTACCGCGCCACCGGGTTGGTTTATCAATTCCTTAACAGCCTGTTGCAGGGTTTTTCCTAGCTGCTCGTTCTTAGCTGCTCGTTCTTAGCTTCTCGTTGTTAGCGGCTTTACTTACCCGTAGGGTTAGGGTCAGTGGCATAAATTTGATAGACTACGCGGACCACTTGTCTCGCAACCAGTCAAAACAAAAACCGAGCGCCATGACCGACCCAGCCCCAACAGCCAATCAACTTCCCCAGCACGAAACGGCTCGTCTGCTGCGGCTGGCAACCTACGCCTCGACATCCGTGGCGCTGTTGTTGATTGCCGCCAAACTGATGGCGTGGGGTGCATCAGGATCGGTAAGTCTGCTCGCCACATTGATCGACTCCATGCTTGATGCGCTGGCCTCAATGATTAACCTGATCGCCGTGCGCCATGCGTTAACCCCGGCGGATAAAGAGCATCGCTTTGGCCACGGCAAAGCCGAAGCGCTGGCGGGTTTGAGCCAGTCACTGTTTATTGCCGGCTCGGCCGGCTTCCTGTTATTTGAAGCGGCCGATCGCATTCTTAACCCGGTGACCGTCAAGTCTGTCGAGCTGGGCATTGTGGTGATGGTGGTTTCGATTATCGCCACCGTGCTGTTGCTGGCCTTTCAGCAACATGTGATCCGCAAAACCAACTCCACCGCCATTCGGGCCGATGCTTTGCACTACCGCACCGACCTGATGGTGAATGGCAGTGTGATTATCGCGCTGTTGCTGGCCAGTATTGGCTGGCCCGGTTTCGATGGCGTATTTGCCGCGGTGATTGGTATTTATATTCTCTACAGTGCGCGGGAAATTATTATCACCTCATACGACCACTTGATGGACCGTGAGCTGCCCGACTGCGACCGTGAAAAGATCAAACAGCTGGTGCTCGAACACCCCAGCGCCCGCGGACTACATGATCTTCGCTCGCGCCACTCTGGCACCATGACCTTTATACAGCTGCATCTGGAACTGGACGATCACCTCAGCTTGATGGCCGCACATAAAATATCCGATGAAGTGGAACAGCGAATCCTGTCAGCGTTTCCGGGTTCGGAAATTATTATTCATATCGACCCGCTGTCTGTGGCTGCTCAGGAAACGGTGCCGGATTTTAACCCGCAGTCTTAATACTATTTTCCCCTTTAAATTTTATCCTTTTAAATTGCGGCGCAGATAGCGCTGTAAAATAGCCAACAGCCGATGCGGCACATATTTGCGCTTCCAGGCCCCGGCGACAAACCGGTTGCCCTCGCTCAGCGTCGGATAGCTGCGAATGGTACCGAGCAGTTTGTTAAGCCCAAGGTTGTGTTTCATCGCAATCACAAACTCATTGATCAGCTCACCCGCCTGAGGTCCAACAATGGTTGCGCCGAGAATGCGGTCTTTGCCCGGCGGCGTAAGCACCCGAATAAAACCCTGAGCATCGTTATCGGCAATGGCCCGATCCAGATCAGAGAGATCATACTCGGTGATCTCAACATGCAGGCCCTGCTCCGCCGCCTCCCGCTCGGTGATGCCGACCCGGGCAATCTGCGGATCGGTGAACACCACTTGCGGCATAATCCGGTAATCCACAGCAAACTTTTTAAACTGCCCAAGCAATCCGTTCACCGCCGCAAACCAGGCCTGATGACTCGCACCATGGGTCAGCTGATAGGGGCCAACCACATCGCCGCAAGCCAAAATATTGGGGTAACAGGTGCGCAGATAGCGGTCGGTAACAATAGTGCCATTGGCATGCAGCGGAATGCCCAGCGCCTCGAGACCCAAACCACTGGTATTGGCGCCACGGCCAATGGCGACCAACACACGGTCAAACTCAACCGTCGTCGGCTTGTTATCCACACTGGATACCAGCGAGGCTGCAAAGTGGTCCGGATGCCGTTCAAAGCTCACAGCGCTGTGGTAAGTTAGCACTCGCACACCTTCCGACTGCAAACAATCCTGCATAAAGGCGGCAACCCGGTGGTCATCCCGCGGCAACAGCTGCGACTGCATCTCCACCAGGGTGACCTGCGAGCCGAGCCGCTGAAATGCCTGAGCCAACTCACAGCCAATGGCGCCGCCGCCGACAATTAATAATCGCTGCGGCAACTCACGCAGTTGCCAAAGTGTTTCCGAGGTCAATGGTTCGACCAGATCAAGGCCGGGAATCGGCGGCACAACAGGTCGCGCACCAGTGGCGATAATAATATTCTCGGCGCTGATTTCACGGCCATCCACATCCACCACCCAGGGCGAAACCAGCCGCGCCTGACCATAGAGGCAGTCCACACCCAGCTCGGTGTAACGCTCCACCGAATCATGGGGTTCAATGGTTGCAATC
>JALRJD010000268.1 GCA_023255165.1 Porticoccaceae bacterium
GCATGACTATCGGTATCGGAGGCTGGGGCCCACGGCGTAAACCCATGGCCCTGATCAGGGAGCTGCTGCGTTCTCCGGTAAAAGATTTGACTGTGGTCGCCTACGGTGGCGCAGATGTTGGATTGCTCTGCGCAGCCGGCAAGGTCAAGCGGGTGATTTTTGCTTTTGTGTCGTTGGACTTTATTCCCCTTGAACCCTATTTTCGTCAGGCTCGCCAGAGTGGCGCCATTGAAGTCAGTGAAATTGACGAGGGCATGATGTTGCTCGGTCTGCGCGCTGCCGCCTGGGGTGTGCCCTTTATTCCCACCAAAATCGGCCTGGGTACAGACGTGGTGCGGTTAAACCCGCAGATCAAATTGGTCGATAGCCCCTACGACAATAAAGAATGGTTGGCGATGCCCGCCCTGAAACTTGATGTGGCGCTTATTCACGCCAGTCGGGCGGATCAGCGTGGTATCTGTCAAATCGACAGCCCCGACCTGTATATGGATGACTGGTTTGCTCGGGCCGCCGAGACCACCATTGTCTCCTGTGACGAACTGGTCGACACCGCGCACTTCCATCAGGCTGACAATGCGCGATCGGTGTTCTGGGAGCGCAATGTTACGCAAATGGTCGTACCCATTGCCGGTGGCGCCCATCCCAGTTCCTGTGACCCGCTTTATGGCTTCGATGTGGCGCACTTTAAAGAGTACGCCGCCAGCGCTTCTGGCGATGGTATAGAGGCGTACCTGAGCAAGTATGTAACGGGTAAGGATGAGCAGGCATATCAAGCCTTGGTGGGCGGTATCGATGGCATTCGCGCGCTGCCACTACCTGTTTACTAACCAGGGCAATAAATTGGCGCAGCTAAACAGGCGCGCCTAACCGATGCACTTTACAGAACATGCAATGGATCAACCTATGACAGAGCAGGATTACAGTTTAGCCGAATTGATGACAGTGGCTGCCGCGGAAGCGTTTCGCGGCAATGGTGAGGTTTTGGCCACAGGTATTGGTCTATTGCCGCGTCTTGCCGCGAGCCTGGCCATGAAAACCTTCACCCCGGAACTGATGATGACCGACAGTCAGAGTTGGATGCTGTCTGAGCCAAATAATGTCAGCGGTCGCGCAGTCGGGGAAGCACAGGCACAGGAGTGCTGGATGGGCTTTTCGCGGATCTTCGACAATGTCTGGAGCGGTAAACGCCACGCCATGGTCGGTCCCACGCAGATTGATGCTTACGGTCAGAGCAATATTTCGGCGCTGGGTGGTGACTATCAGCAACCGAAGGTACAGATGCTCGGCGTGCGCGGTTTCCCCGGCAACTCTATTTGCCATGCCAACTCGTTTTTTGTGCCCAACCATTCGCGCCGTGTATTTGTTGACGGGGAATGCGATGTGGTCTGCTCGATTGGCTACAACCCGCAGCGCTTGCCGCGGGGATACAGTCTCGATGAAATTGATATTCGCCTGGTGATTACCAATCTCTGTGTTATGGACTGGGCAGGCCCCAATCACCAGTTGCGCGTCTTGAGTCTGCACCCCGGGGTCAGCCTCGACGAGGTGCGAGATAACACCTCCTTTGAGATTGCCGTGGTCGACAACCTTGGCAGCACTCCAGCGCCTACCGCGGAGCAGATGGCCATTATGGCGGCATTGGATCCGGCCAATGCCCGCGCCAAACAACTTAAAGACAATCCCGTTGGTGACCGCCGGCGGCTAGAGGAGACTCGCAATGTCTGACAGCGCCAGTTACGACCCCAATGCTGACACGGTGATCTATGCAGTAAACGA
>JALRJD010000294.1 GCA_023255165.1 Porticoccaceae bacterium
ATTGGCGGGCAGATTCTCTTCATCGACCGCGAAGCCATGGTTCTGACTGGTGATCATCACCACATTGTTTTCAATATCTTCAACCGGATGGTTGGCGCCGTGGTGGCCAAACTTCATCTTCACGGTTTTGGCGCCCGAGGCCAGCGCCAGCAGCTGGTGGCCGAGACAGATACCAAATACCGGAATATCGGTTTCAAGAATTTCACGAATTGCGGTGATGGCGTAGTCGCAGGGTTCCGGATCGCCGGGGCCGTTGGAGAGAAATACGCCGTCTGGTTGCATTGCCAACACTTCGCTGGCCTCGGTTTTGGCCGGTACAACAATCAGCTCGCAGTCGCGATCGACCAGCATACGCAGAATATTGCGCTTAACGCCGAAGTCATAGGCGACCACTTTGTATTTAACGCTCTGCGGATCCTGCTCGCGGTGACCAACACCCAGCTCCCAGCTATGCTCGGTCCACTGATAGCGACTGTCGACTGTCACCTCTTTGGCCAGATCCATGCCCTTTAAACCGGCAAACCCGCGGGCAGCTGCCAGCGCGGTTTCGTCGTCCACGTCTCCGGCCATAATGCAGCCGTTCTGGGCGCCTGTTTCACGTAGGATACGGGTCAGCTTGCGAGTGTCGATATCGGCGATGCCGAGGATATTTTTCGCTTTCAGATAGTCATCCAACGACTGCTGGCTGCGGAAGTTCGACACCAGCAGTGGCAGATCGCGGATCACCAGACCTGAAGCCCAGATACGGTCTGACTCGGCATCTTCATCATTGACGCCGACATTGCCGATATGGGGGTAGGTTAAGGTAATAATTTGTTGGGCGTACGAGGGATCAGTAAGAATTTCCTGATACCCGGTAAGGGCTGTATTGAAGACTACTTCACCAACGGAACATCCATCCGAACCGATGGCAGTTCCTCTGAAAATTGTTCCGTCTGCTAGCGCAAGTACGGCTTCCCGGTGAGTCTGGGAATTCACACAACCTCCTAATTAGTTAACATAAAGCGTGGACCTGAACCCAGGCAACTCCGATAACGGCATCAGTCGATTGTGAATATTTGTAAAAAAGCGAGATGAAACTCCGCGTCTCATCTCGCTAAATATAATATTCTGCTGTGCTCTAACCTCTCGGAATGAGACCGCATCTTGGTTGCGGTGTTAGGAGAGCATTCTATTGAACAGTGCCAATTTTGTCCATCAAAGATGCAACTATTTTAGGGCGCCACTGGTCACTTTAGCCAGGCCGCTATTTAAGCCCAAGCACATCCTGCATATCGTATTGACCAACCTCTTTAGGCGCCAGCCACAGCGCCGCACGCACCGCTCCGCGAGCAAAGGAAAGTCGACTTGAGGCTTTGTGAGTAATCTCTACGCGTTCGCCCTCGCCAGCAAACAGCACAGTGTGATCGCCGACTATATCGCCACCCCTTACCGTGGCAAAGCCGATGGTCTCGGCATCGCGCGCGCCAGTCTGGCCTTCGCGACCATAGACTGCAACCTGTCGCAAATCACGACCTAGAGCTCCTGCAACTGACTCACCCAAAGACAGCGCAGTGCCCGACGGGGCATCAACCTTGTGGCGATGGTGGGCTTCGATAATTTCAATATCGGTTTCATCGCCGAGCACTTTTGCCGCCAGCTCGGCGAGCTTGAAGCAGAGATTTACGCCAGTGGAAAAATTAGAGGCCATGCAAATCGCGGTGTGCTCGGCTGCCGCGGCAATCTGAGCCAACTGCTGCGCATCCAGTCCGGTGGTGCCGATCACCATTTTCTTGTTGTGTGCAGCACAAAAGGCAGCGTTGGCCACGGTTGCGGCAGGCACACTAAAATCGATTAACACATCAAACTGGTCGGCCACCTGATCGATTGAACCGGCGACCAAAATCCCATTTTTGCCAACCCCGGCCAGTTCGCCGCAGTCAACCCCGAGCAGCGAGCTCTGCGGATGTTCCAGCGCCGCACTGAGTTGCGCGCCGTCGCTCAGCGAGATAGCGTCAATCAGGGCTCTGCCCATACGGCCACCGGCACCGGTAATCGCTATTCTGCTCATTGTCTTATCCTTTAAAAAGCTTGCCGAATTCGGCAGTTTACGCAGGTCGATTTTAACTGGTCAAATTATCGAAGAACTTTTTCACCCCGTCGAACCAGTTACTGCTGCGCGGTGAGTGTTTGCTGTTGCCATTCAGACTCTCTTCAAAGCGCTCCAGCAGCTCGCGCTGTTCGGTACTGAGGTTGACCGGTGTTTCCAGTACCACACGGCAGAGCAGATCGCCCACGCCGCCACCGCGAACCGGGGCCACTCCTTTGCCGCGCAGGCGAAACAGTTTGCCACTTTGGGTTTCAGCGGGAATTTTCAACTTCACCTTGCCCGACAATGTCGGCACTTCAATCTCACCACCCAGTGCAGCCTGGGCAAAACTGATCGGCACTTCGCAGTGCAGATTGCTGTTGTCACGAACAAAAATCGGGTGATCGCGCACCACCATCTGTACATACAGATCGCCCGGAGGGCCTCCCTGAGGACCGGCTTCACCTTTGCCGGCAAGACGGATTCGATCGCCTGTATCAACACCAGCCGGAATTTTAACCGACAATGTTTTGCGCTCTTCTTTAACGCCCTGACCATGGCAATCGCCACAGGGATCAGAGATCATCTGGCCGCGGCCATGGCACTGCGGACAGGTCTGCTGCACCGAGAAAAAGCCCTGGGACATGCGCACCTGACCGGCACCGTTACAGGTGGTACAGGTGATCGGCGAGGACCCTTTGCGCGCACCGGAACCATCACAGGTTTCGCAGGAGGTCAGGGTTGGCACATCAATCTGTACGGTCTTGCCGCGCACCGCATCTTCGAGATCCAGTTGCAGGTCATAGCGCAGGTCGGAACCCCGTGCGGGGCCACGGCTGCGGCCACCGCCGCCGAAGATATCGCCAAACACATCGCCAAAGACGTCGCTGAAGTCGCCGCCTCCGCCAAAGCCACCGCTGCCCTGTCCGTTCACACCGGCATGACCAAAACGGTCGTAGGCAGCTTTTTTCTCCTCGTCACCCAGGATTTCATAGGCTTCCTGAGCTTCTTTGAATTTGTCTTCGGCGTCTGCCCCATCCGGATTGCGGTCGGGGTGATATTTCATCGCTATGCGACGAAATGCCTTCTTGATTTCAGCATCAGAAGCACCTTTTTCCACACCCAATACATCGTAGTAATCGCGTTTGGCCATAACTTGTTTCTTTGTTCCCGAATGTTACCAATATGACTAGGCGCGGAACTTTGCCCGCGCCTAATCACCGTAGAAAAATCGCCAGAAAATTATTTCTTGTCGTCTTTCTCTTCTGCTGTTTCCTCTTGCACTTCCTCAAACTCGGCATCCATTGCGTCGTCACCGGCGGCCTGTTCACCACCTTCGGCACCAGGTGCGCCCTGCTCGGCATAGAGTTTCTGGGCCAGCGTTGAAGAGGCTTCGGAGAGCACCTGAGTCGCGGCATCAATGGCTTCTTTATCTTCACCCTGAACCGCTTCCTCAACACCTTTGATAGCCGCTTCGATAGCCGACTTCTCTTCTTCGGTGGCCTTGTCGCCAGCTTCTTCAAGCGTCTTTTTGGCAGCGTGAGCCAGGCCGTCAGCGGTGTTGCGCGCCTGCACCAGATCAGCAAATTTCTGATCTTCGGCAGCGTGAGATTCCGCGTCTTTAACCATTGCATCGATCTCTTCATCGGACAGACCTGAGGAGGCCTTGATGATGATCGACTGCTCTTTGCCGGTGGCCTTGTCTTTGGCGCCAACATGCAAAATACCATTAGCGTCGATATCAAAGGTCACTTCAATCTGCGGCATACCGCGCGGCGCGGGTGGAATATCAGCCAGGTCAAAACGGCCCAGTGATTTATTCTGTGTCGCCTGTTTGCGCTCGCCTTGAACCACGTGAATGGTTACCGCTGTCTGGTTGTCATCCGCGGTCGAAAAAATTTGCGACTTCTTGGTTGGAATCGTGGTGTTCTTCTCAATTACCGGTGTGGCCACGCCACCCATGGTTTCGATGCCCAGGCTCAGTGGAGTTACGTCGAGCAGCAGCACGTCGGTTACATCACCGGCCAGAACCGCACCCTGCAGGGCGGCACCCACGGCAACCGCTTCATCGGGGTTGACGTCTTTGCGTGGCTCTTTGCCGAAGAACGCGGTGACTTTTTCCTGAACCTTGGGCATGCGCGTCTGGCCACCGACAAGGATAATCTCGTCGATTTCATCCACGGATTTGCCCGCATCTTTAAGCGCGGTCTTCATTGGCGTCAGCGAACGCTCAACCAGATCTTCAACCAGCGACTCGAGCTTGGCGCGAGTCAGCTTGACTACCAGGTGCTTGGGACCTGTGGCATCGGCAGTGATGTAAGGCAGATTAACTTCTGTCTGCTGGCTGGAAGAGAGTTCGATCTTGGCTTTTTCGGCAGCTTCTTTCAGACGCTGCATGGCCAGTGGATCGCCGTGAATATCAATCGAGCTCTCACGCTTGAATTCAGCTGATAAATATTCGATCAGGCGCATATCGAAGTCTTCGCCACCGAGGAATGTGTCACCGTTGGTTGCCAGCACTTCAAACTGCTTTTCACCATCGACATCGGCGATTTCGATGATCGAGATATCGAACGTACCACCACCGAGATCGTACACCGCAACCACACGGTCACCGGCAGTTTTGTCGATACCGTAGGCCAGTGCCGCCGCAGTGGGTTCGTTGATAATGCGCTTGACGTCGAGTCCGGCGATACGGCCGGCATCTTTGGTCGCCTGACGCTGCGAGTCATTGAAGTAGGCAGGCACGGTGATCACCGCTTCGGTGACTTTCTCACCAAGGTAGTCTTCCGCGGTCTTCTTCATTTTCTTCAGCACTTCGGCAGAGATCTGTGGCGCAGCTTTGCTGTCGCCCTTCACTTCCACCCAGGCATCGCCATTGTCTGCCTTGACGATTTTGTAAGGCACCATTTTGATGTCTTTCTGAACCACGTCATCTTCAAAGCGGCGGCCAATCAGACGCTTTACCGCGTAAACAGTGTTGTGGGGGTTGGTGACCGCCTGGCGCTTGGCCGACTGTCCAACCAGAATTTCACCTTCATCGGTGTAAGCGACAACCGATGGAGTGGTACGTGCGCCTTCTGAATTTTCTATTACTTTGGGTTTATCACCTTCAAGTACGGCAACACAAGAGTTGGTCGTTCCAAGGTCGATTCCGATAATCTTGCCCATCAGTTAAATCTCCGTTACTTATCTAAAGCCTGTTTCCAGGTATTGTCATTTGTTAGTCAGCGTTTGTTCGCCTTCATGTTTCTCTATGTGGGTGCTGGTTGCGCAATTTCAAGGGCGAGCGTTTATTAAATTACTGTTTTAACGCTGTATGTGCCGCCCTGTTAAGTCCCTCGCAATACACCACAACTGCTATCAAGATGCCTGGGACACCACCACCATGGCAGGACGAATCAGGCGCCCGTTAAGGGTGTAACCCTTCTGAAATACATCCATCACCGTATTCGGCTCCAGATCGGGGTTGGGCACCATCGACACGGCCTGATGCAGGTTGGCGTCAAATGGTTGCCCGGCCGGATCGATCGGCTCGATTTTGAAACGGGCCAGCACATCGATAAAACTCTTCAGGGTCAGTTCAATGCCCTCGGCAACGGCTTTTTGACTCTCGTCGTCAAGCGAAATGGCGCTCAGCGCCCTCTCCAGATTGTCGACCACCGGCAGCAAGTCGGCGGAGAATTTATCCAGCGCATATTTGTGTGCATTTTCAATGTCGCGCTCGGCGCGACGGCGTACATTTTGCATTTCGGCCTGAATCCTCAGCACCTGGTCACTGGCCTCGGCAACCTGTTTCTGCAACTGTTCGGTCTCGGAAATCTGCTCCTGTTCCTGCAGCAGCTCCTGCTCAATTTCCTCATTGCTAACAGGCCCGGCCTGGTCAACATTGTTGTCGTCAGCTGCGACAGCATCATTGTTATTGGGTTGATCAGTTTCTGTTTCGTGCGACACGCCAAATCCTCATATCATTGGTTTTTGGTTTACTTTGCGGCTTTTCTTTTCATTTCAGGTTGAAAGTAACCGACATATTTAGCTCTTCCTCAATATGGGGACAAACTATTCAGTTTCAAGCGATTGCCTAAAGCCAATCTGTTCTGTATAAATCAGGCAACGCTTCAAGGTATAAAAAAGTGCTGCTATCCATCCATATCAATAATTACACGCTGGTCGAATCGCTCGAGATCGAATTTGCCAGCGGCACCACCGCAATCACCGGAGAAACCGGTGCCGGCAAGTCGCTGGTGCTGGATGCGCTTGGGATGGCACTGGGTGATCGCGCCGATACAGATACCATCCGCCACAACAAATCGCGAGCGGAAATCACCGCTACCTTTGATATCAGTAAAATTGACGCGGCACAGCGCTGGTTGCAGCTGAATGATTTTGATGCCACCGACGGGCAATGTATTTTGCGCCGTCTCTACACCACCGAAGGTCGCTCTCGCGGCTATATCAACGGGTTGCCCTGCACCATGCAGCAGCTGCAACTGCTCGGTGAAATGCTCACCGATATTCACAGCCAGCATGAACATCAGTCACTGTTACGTCGAGACACCCATCGCCGGCTGCTGGATGAATATGCTGGCACCACCGATTTGGCCAGCGAAGTGGCCTCGGTGTTTCAACAGTGGAACAAGGTTAACAAGCACCTGAATGGCCTGATTGAACGTGCCGATGAACTACAGGCGCGCAGAGAGCTGCTCGCGTTTCAGGTGGAGGAACTGCAACAGCTGGGGCTCAGTAACGATGAACTAAGCAAGCTGGAACAGGAGCAGCAGACACTTGCCAATGCCGAGCAAATTCTTGAAGACAGCCACAATCTGCTGGCGATCTGCGACCAAAACGAGAATTTTAATGTCCGCGATGGCATCAACCGCGCACTCATGACACTAGCTGGTCTAAAGCACAAACCCACCGCGCTGGCCAATGCCGAAGAGATGCTGCAGAGCGCGATGATTCAGGTCGAGGAAGCGATCCATGAGATCGACAACCATATCGACCGCTTTGAAGCCGACCCCCAGCGCCTGCAACAGGTTGAGGAGCGGCTCTCCGCCATCTTTGAGCTGTCGCGCAAACACCGGGTTAATGCAGACCAGCTGCCCGAGACACTTGAAGCCCTCGAAGCCGAACTGAAAGAACTGGAAGACGGTGGCGAGAGTATTGAGGCACTGCAGCAGCAGCTCGGCACGCTAGCCGCCAGCTACAGTTCACAGAGCGGCAAACTGACGTCGCAGCGCAGCAAGGCCGCCAAAACCATGGCGGCGGAGATCAATAAACAGTTACAACTGCTGTCGATGCAGGGCGCTGAGTTGGTGGTGTCACTGAGCCCGGTTCCAACCGGTGAATTGCGCGCCAATGGTGGCGAGGATATTGAGTTCCTGATTTCCACCAACCCCGGGCAGCCGGCCAAAGCGTTGCAAAAAATCGCTTCAGGTGGCGAACTGTCACGGGTCAGTCTTGCGATTCAGGTGGTGGCGGCTGCTCATTCCGATATCCCAACATTGGTTTTTGATGAGGTGGATGTGGGGATTGGGGGCAGCACGGCGGATGTTGTCGGGCGCTTGCTGAAACAGCTCGGTGAGCGCGGGCAGGTGATTAGTGTGACGCACCAACCTCAGGTCGCGGCTCATGCTCACCATCATTATCTGGCCAGCAAGGTGGTGGACAATATCAGCGCCGAGTCGCTGATGACGCCACTAAACCAGCAACAGCGTGTTGAGGAGTTGGCGCGCATGCTGGGCGGCGCGAAGGTGACTGAACAGACTTTGTCTCATGCATCCGAGTTGCTGAGTTTGGCTGCGGTTTAGTTTTTGTCCCCCTGAGCGAAAAATGCTGTCACCCTGAGCGTAGCCGAAGGGTCTCTTTAATTCGTCATTCCGAGGAAACGCAGAGACCGAAGGAATCCAATAAATTATTTCGGCAAAGAGCCCAGCATCAGCAGACCCCTTGTTCGCGGTTCCAT
>JALRJD010000321.1 GCA_023255165.1 Porticoccaceae bacterium
AGAACAAGGAGCTGTCGATAAAACTAGAGTGTTATTGTTTTTCAGAGATGGGAATGAACTGATTAGAACAGGTAGATGGTAGCTACGGGTGGACTTGAACCACCGACCCCAGCATTATGAATGCTGTGCTCTAACCAGCTGAGCTACGTAGCCACAAAGTGCAAAAGACCCTGTTACAAGGGTCGCGCATTTTGGCCACAGATGCCGGGTTTGTCAATAGTTTGCCAGCACCTTTGGCGACAATCGGGTGGGTCGATTGGTGATACTTTCTGTTGTGATATGCATCACACTTTTATCAAATCCGCATCTCTATTTCTCACAGTGATAGCTGTGTCATTAATTTGTAGGCCTGGATTTGCATAATGGCTGGAGCCTCTGACCGGGGTGTGTCAAAACTGTCTGGATCAGCAGTTTTTGCTATTGGTAAAACCGGGATGTCCAGAAGTCTCTGTGTTTCATGATAGATGTTGATCTTTTTTACAGGCGGCAGTGGTGATGCATGTTGGTCAGGGGCGCTTTTATATCTGCTGTTTTCTCAACCACAGTTCATATTCGCTTTATTGCTTGCGTTGCCCTATTTGGGTTGCCCGGTTATTTGTTCGGCTTACACAGGGCCGTGGTCATGGATCCGCTGACCACCAGCAGTGCGCCGACCAGGGACAACAGTGTGATCGGCTCCACCACCAGCCCGGTTATGGGAATTAAATGCACAGTGGCCACTGTGATCAATGGCGTTAGCGCCAGAATTGCGCTGACCTTGGAGGCTTCGATATGGGCCAGGGCTTCAGCAAAGCTGCCGTAGGCAATTAAGGTGTTGAGGCCGCAAAAGGCGAGCAGTCCCCATTGCAGATTGGAGAGCTGTGGCAGCGTTGAGAAATCGGAAAATGGCAAAAAGACCATTGTGCCAATCCAGTAAAACACCACCATGGTCTCCTGGGAGCTGAACTCTTTGAGCAGCGATTTTTGCATAATGGCATAGCCGGTCCACAGTACCGCTGCGACAAGCACCATCAGAATGCCGATGCCATAGGATGTGGTGGCGATAAAAACATCGTGAATATGGGGGTAAAAAAACAGTCCCAGACCGCAGGCAAAGGCGCCAGCGCCGAGCCACTGCAGCTTTGATAGGCGCTCGCCAAATAGCCAGACGCCGCTGAGCAACAGCAGCATAGGTGCAACCTGAATCATCAGCTGGGCGGCTTCGGCGGTGGTTTTATCCAGCCCCATAATAAACATTGCGTAATTGCCAACCAGCAGCAGGCCCGCGGCCAGCAGCTGCAGCAACAGCCGTGGTGAGCGCAATTTGCTGCCCATTCTGGCTCTGCCGCCATAGCCGTTGCGCTTGAGAAAATAGGGCGTCAACAGCAGTGCCGCCAATGCGAAGCGGAAAAAGGTGGTGGTAATCGGATCGAGGGTTGCCATCACGTTTTTTAACGCAATGGGCAGAATGCCCCACAGCAGAGCGGTGGTCATGGCCAGCATCAGCCCGACTTTCCAGCGCCCGGAGAGCTGACTCATCGCTGGCTAGACATTAAAGCGGAAGTGGATAACGTCGCCGTCCTTAACGATATAGTCCTTACCTTCCAGGCGCCATTTGCCTTTGTCCTTTGCTCCCTGTTCGCCATTGCAGGCGATATAGTCGTCGTAACCGATAATTTCGGCGCGGATAAAACCTTTCTCGAAATCGGTATGGATTTTTCCGGCACTCTGCGGTGCGGTGGCGCCAACTGGAATGGTCCAGGCGCGCACTTCTTTTACACCGGCGGTGAAATAGGTCTGCAGGCCGAGCAGGTTGTAGCCAGCGCGAATAACCCGGTTCAGACCTGGTTCTTGCATGCCCATCTCTTCCAGAAACTCCGCTTTTTCGTCATCTTCCAACTCACTGATTTCGGCTTCCAGCTTGTTGCAGATTGGCACTACCACCGAGCCCTCGGCCTCAGCGATCGCGATTACCGCGTCGAGGTAGGGATTATTTTCAAAACCCTCTTCATCGACGTTGGCGATATACATGGTTGGCTTGAGTGTCAGCAGGCTGAGTGGTCTGAGAATCTTGAGTTCGTCATCAGTCAATCCAAACGAGCGCAGTGGTTTGGCTTCGTTGAGATGAGGAAGGATTTTTTCCACCACGGTTTTCAGGGCCACCGCATCCTGGTCTTTACCTTTGGCGGCTTTGGCTGCGCGCAGCAGTGCTTTTTCAACGCTTTCAAGGTCGGCCAGTGCGAGTTCGGTATTGATGACGTCGATATCATCCGGAGGGCTGATATTGCCCTCGACATGGATAACGTTGTCGTCGTCAAAGCAGCGCACTACGTGGGCGATAGCATCGGTCTCGCGGATATTGGCGAGAAACTGGTTGCCAAGCCCTTCGCCTTTGGAAGCGCCCGCTACCAGGCCGGCGATATCAACAAATTCCATGCTGGTGGGGATGATGCGCTCGGGCTTGACGATCCCGGCGATCAAATCCTGGCGCGGGTCGGGAATCGGCACAATGCCGGTGTTGGGTTCAATGGTGCAGAACGGAAAGTTCTCGGCACTGATGCCAGCTTTGGTTAAAGCGTTAAACAGCGTTGATTTACCCACATTCGGCAGGCCGACAATTCCGCAGTTAAAACCCATGGTAATTTCCTTGTGCCAGTTATCCGGCGTTAAAGTTGTTCTGTGTGAAGCGCTGTCATGGCGCGCTCCCACTGCCCGTTGATGGCCAGCGGCAGTTGGCGCAGTGCGTCATCAATACTGTTTGCGATCAGTTGTTGGTCTGAGGGCGAGGCTTTTTTCAGCACATAGTCGGCAACCTGACGAGCATCGCCCGGATGGCCAATGCCAATTCGCAGGCGGGCGAAGTCTTTGTTATTGCCCAGACTTTGAATAATGTCGCGCAGACCATTGTGACCGCCGTGGCCGCCACCTTTCTTAAAACGCGCGGCGCCAGGAGCAAGGTCGAGTTCATCGTGAACCACCAGAATGGCTTCAACCGGCACTTGATAAAAGCGTGCCAGAGCGGCGACCGATTGACCGCTGCGATTCATAAAGGTGGTTGGAACAAGTAGTCTGATATCGCGATTGTTGACACTGATCTTGGCGGTGTCGCCAAAAAATTTGGCTTCGTGCTTGAGCTCGACATGCTGTGATTTCGCCAGTTCCAAAACCAAGTCGGCCCCGGCATTGTGGCGCGTCCGTTCATAGTTGGAGCCGGGATTTCCCAGCCCCACGATTAACTCAACGGGCGTTTCCAATGTCAGGGCCTACTCAGGCGAGCAAGTGAGAAGATTACTCTTCGCTTGCCTTGTCGTCTGCAGCGTCTTGAGCAGGGGCTGAATCGTCTTCAACAGGCGCGGCTTTCGGCTTGTTGATAGTCACAACAGGCAGATCGTGGTCCGGGCCGTGGCTCAGGGCAACGCTCTCTACGCCTTTTGGCAATACCAGATCAGAGATGTGCAGTGTCTGGCCAAGCTCTACTTCAGTCATGTCGACCTGGATGTACTCAGGCAGATCCTGTGGCAGACAGGTGATTTCCAGCTCAGTCATGCTGTGGGCAATAATACCGCCACCCAGCTTGACGCCGGCACAGATATCTTCGTTGATAAAGTGCAGCGGTGCTTTGGTTTGCAGCTGAGTGGTTTTGTTAACGCGGAGGAAATCCATGTGCAAAATAACGTTCTTTGCTGGATGACGCTGCACGTCTTTCAAAATCACATCTTCAGATGAGCCGTCGATATCGAGGGCAATAATGTGTGAATAGAAAGCTTCGTTTTCCAACGCCTTCATCACATCTTTGTGGCTCAGGCTAACCTGTGCCGGGGTTTTCTTACCGCCATAAACAATTGCCGGTATTTCTGCAGCCAGACGACGCAGGCGGCGGCTCGCACCTTTCCCTGTATCCTCACGGCCCTTCGCGTGTAACGTAAAATCAGTAGACATAATCGTCTCCCAGTTATGCCGAATCAGACCGCGACCAGACCTGAAACGGAGTTTAATGCCTCGGAATGAGGCGGTTGCAACAGCGCAAGCTGTTAGTCGAACATTGCGCTGATAGATTCTTCGTTGCTGATACGACGCACTGATTCACCGAGCAGTTTGCCCAGCGACAGGGTGCGGATCTTGCTGCATTTGGCGGCATCTTCGCGCAGCGGAATGCTGTTGGTTACAACCAACTCATCGAGCTGCGAGTTTGAAATATTTTCAATGGCACTGCCTGAAAGTACGGCGTGCGTAGCGTAGGCGACAACCTTCGAGGCGCCATTTTTCTTCAGCGCTTCAGCGGCTTTGCAAAGGGTGCCGGCGGTGTCGACAATATCATCGACCAGCACACAGGTGCGTCCTTCCACTTCACCGATCAGGTTCATCACTTCACTTTGATTGGACGACGGGCGGCGTTTATCGATAATCGCCAGGTCGCAGTCCAGCTGCTTGGCCACGGCCCGGGCGCGAACCACACCGCCGACATCCGGTGAGACCACCTGCAGATTTTGATAATTTTGACGTTCTATATCACCGAGCAGTACTGGCGCACCGTAGACATTGTCCACTGTGCAGTTAAAGAATCCCTGAATCTGTTCCGCGTGGAGGTCAACGGTCAAAACGCGATCGACGCCAGCATTGGACAGCATATCGGCAACCACTTTGGCGCTGATTGGCACGCGCACGGAACGCACGCGGCGATCCTGGCGGGCATAACCAAAGTAGGGCACAACGGCGGTGATGCGTCCGGCGGATGCGCGACGCAATGCGTCGACCATCAATATCAGTTCCATCAGGTTGCGGTTGGTCGGCGCACAGGTAGGCTGAACCACAAACACGTCGTTGCCGCGAACGTTCTCGCGGATCTCGATATTGATTTCACCGTCTGAAAAGAGTGACACGCCGGCGTTGCCGAGGGGAAGTCCCAATGTGCGGGCGATTTCGTTTGCCAGTTCCGGGTTTGCGTTCCCGGAGAAGACCATTAATCTAGCCACGTCAAGTTTCCTGGTATTCATAAAAAGATATGGCTGGGGCGGGAGGAGTCGAACCTCCGAATGTCGGGATCAAAACCCGATGCCTTAACCACTTGGCGACGCCCCAGTAAAAAAGTCTCTCAATTGCTTATGCACCGGCGAGTGGTTCACGCCTCGTGCGACAAATGCATTCCAGTCTCGAGGAACCTCGGCTAAAACCCTGTCGGCTTCAGCACGCGTTTTCCAGCGACAAAATACACTAGCTCCAGTCCCTGTCATCATTGGCTTTCCGTGGTTTTCAAGCCACTCCAACACCTCTTTAACGGGAGGGTAGAGCTTCTCGACAACAGCCTGGCAGTCATTTCTGTACTGCTCCTCCGAGAGGGCGCGTATTTTGATCGGTGGGGAGTGCCTTGTCAATTGAGGATGTGAAAAAATTTCCCCGGTCGGCACGGTGCAGGGAGGGGTAATAACCAGATACCAACTCTCGGGAATATCCATCGCGGTTAATTGGTCGCCGATGCCTTCGGCGAAGGCGCTGCGGCCTTCAATAAATACCGGGACATCCGCGCCCAGCCTGGCACCCAAACGGGCCAGTTCAGCTATCGAGAGATTGCAGCCCCAGAGTGCGTTGAGCCCCAGCAGCGTGGTGGCCGCATTGCTGCTGCCGCCGCCGAGACCGGCGCCCATCGGCAGTGTTTTTGTCAACTCGATTGAGCAGCCCTGAGTGCAGTGGGTCTTTTGTTGCAAAGCCCGCGCGGCACGAACAATCAGATTATCCTGTTCGGCGACTCCCGGAATCTGTGGTGATAGTTTGATTGCGCCGTCATCGGTTGCGGTAAGCCTGAGCTGGTCGCCGCCATCGAGTAGTTGAAAAAGTGTTTGCAGATTGTGGTAGCCGTCATCGCGCTGCCCGGTGATGTGCAGGAACAGGTTTACTTTCGGCGGCGCCGACAGAGTGATTGATGACATCATGGTCGAGCTATTCCTGATTAAACGACCAGCTCGATATTACCAGCTTAAATGAATAGCGCCTATCGCCGTCATGGATGCCGACAATTTTACCCGGCAGGCTGCCGGCATCGGTTTCGGTGTAATGGCTGAAGGCCAGTTGCCAGCCAGCCTGTTCAAAGCTGCTGGCATAACCGTCTGGACTGGTGGCAAGGCCGGTGGCCAGAGTCCGGGTGGGAGATGGCAGGCCGCGTGCCCACCAACTGAGCGCATCCACAGGCAGCGGAACCCCGGTTAGCTGGGCGGCCAACTCTGCCGGTCGCTGGCGATAGAGTTTATTGTCATAAAACATCTCGGCTATCTGATCATTGCCGGTTATTTTGGCGCTGCCCGCACCAAATGGCCCGGACAGTTGCAGCTGATAATTGTTTTGTAACTGTGTCCAGTTCAGTGCCGCGCTGCCGCCCTTTTCCGGAGTGCGAAAGCCGAGTTTGCCTGACACTGTCCAGTTGTCGAGTTGCGATACCCGGGCCTGATAGCCTTGCCAACTGCCAACAGATTCAGTCGGCGGCTGCAGCGAGCAGGCGCCGAGAACAGTGCATAAAAAGAGTGCTGAAAGTCGAAGGGTTTGGCTCACTGATTGCGCTCTGGACTCGCCGTTTCCGAAACAGGTGACGAGTCTACACCAATATCGGTCACAGTGATGTCGGCGCCAAGACGCTGCATGGTACTTTTAATAACCGGGTGTTCCGGAGCCTGTTCAAGGCCGCGATTCCAGGTTTGCAGGGCCGCCTGCTTGTCGCCGAGGAACCATTGCACCTCGCCGAGATGAGCGGCGATTTCCGGGTCGGGCATAATCGCCATGGCCTTTTCAAGATGGGGCAATGCCTGTTCGGCGTCGCCGAGTATAAAGAGTACCCAACCCATGCTGTCGATAATTGCCGGATCGCCTGGATTGAGCAGATAGGCGCGCTTGATCAAACGATGGGCCTCTTCACTGCGGTCGGTGTGCAGAATCATGGTGTAGCCGAGGGCGTTAAGGGCGGTTGGGTTATCTTCATCCTGGGCCAGCAGTGCGCGCAGATCCTGCTCGGCAAGAGCAAAATTGTTTTGTTGTTCGGCGACCATTGAGCGCGCATAGAGCAACTGTGCATCATTGGGATGCTGCTGAAGACCACTGCTGAGCAGATCAATGGCCTGGTCGCTCTGGTTATTGCTTACCAGCAGATTGGACTCGATTTGAATCAGCGCCGGGATCAGATCCGGCTGTTCGCGATGCAGCTGTTGCAGATAGTGGCGCGCGCTGTCGACACTCACGCCTCTTGCCAAAAGCGCTGCCGCGCGTCCGGCCGCGGTGAGATAGTTGCGACCAAATTTAACCTGCTGATAATGCCGCAGGGCACTGTTGAAATCGCCATTGCGCTCGGCAAGGGTAGCCAGATGGTATTCGGCGTCCGCGCGCACCGCGGGGTCAGTGGTCGCTTGCTGGAACAATGTCGTGGCGCGTTCCTGATTGCCTTCATTGAGGTAGAGCAGGGCGAGCAGAAAGTTAATCTGTTGATCGTCAGGGCCCTGTTGCCGCAACTGTTCAAACTGAACAATCGCCTGAGCGCGGTCAAGCAGGGTTAAAAACCGCGCGTACTGAAGTCGCACAGTTCGGTCGTTCGGTATGCGTTGCAGCGCATCCTCAAGCAATGTTGCGGCCTCGGTTACTTTATTTTGTTGGTGCAGCACCTGCGCCAACAGCAACAGACCGCGTTGATTGTCGGGGGCCAGCGTCAGGAAATGTCTGGCGATGCTCACCGCGGCGTCGAGGTTGCCGCTCTCGCGGTAGAGAATCGCCACCGCCAACTCGGTTGCGGCGCGCTTTTCCGGATTCAGATCCAGTGCCCGATAGGCCTCCATCAGCTGCGGAATAATAGCGTTTTTGTGGCCCTCATCAATCGCTGTTACCGCCAGAAAAGAGTCGAGGTCATCTTCATTGATGTAAAGCCAGTAGGCCTGTTGCAGCGCTTCGAGAGGTTTTTTATGCAGCGCATAAGCCTGCAGGGCGGCATGGTGCGCCGCGGCCTGCTGCGGCTGCTGTTCAATCCAGAGTAGCGCGCTCTCGAGCATGGCATCGGCGTCACGTTGGTGGGTAGCAATGCCATTGGTCAGGCGAATAATTCCAAGATCGCGGGTGGCGCGGGCCTGGTCCAGGTAGTTTTTCAGGGCAGTCTCAAACTGACCGCGGGTTAGCGCTACATCGGCAACCAGCAGTTGGTAGAGTGAGTCTTCGGAGAACGGTTTGGTTGGCACTTTACTGGTTTGATTTTCTGTAGCCCTGGCTTCTGCCGCGTTTGTTTCTGCTTGATTTTTATCTTGTGTGCCTGTTTCTGTGTTTGTTTCGGGCACTGTCGGAGGCAATGTTGCGCACGCCGATAGCGTCAGAATGGCGCCAAAACAAATTACTTTGACGATTATGTTGGCCAGCGCCGAAGCCTTATTGAAAAGCACCGGAATAGTTTTTGGGCAGAGAAGGTTGGGCAATTTGATCATATTCTTTTTTGGAAGTACGTTGGTTGAGACCGTAAATTGTGGGAAAGATTAGCCCGCGGATCGGCAATATCCTTTTTTTATTCTATTTCTGATTATGCTGGCCAGACTGGTGTAAAATCTCCGGCCAGTAAAGTGGTCGAAAACCAAAGGCCCTTGATTCTGAGTATAGACGCATAATTTAGCAAGCAGCAGAGAGACGATCAGCGCAGTCACAATGGGTATTCTGGCATTTGGCATCAATCATACAACGGCCTCCGTGGATCTCCGCGGCCGTGTTGCCTTTGCCCCGGAAACGGTTGTCGATTCACTGCGTGAGGCGGTCGCCTATCTCGATGGTGGCGAAATTGCACTGCTGTCTACCTGCAACCGCACCGAAATTTATTTTCACGGCGAGGCCGGTGACGAGCAACTGCTGAACTGGCTGGCGGAGCATAAAGGTCTGCAGGCCGATCAGCTGCGCGACTGCTGTTACTGCCATCGTGATCAGCAGGCTGTGCGGCATATTATGTGTGTTGCCAGCGGGCTGGATTCACTGGTGCTCGGCGAACCGCAAATTTTTGGTCAGATCAAATCAGCCTATGCCGTGGGCCGTGAAGCGGGCACCGTGGCCACCCATCTCAATCAGGTTTTTCAGAGCGCCTTTGTCGCTGCCAAGCGGGTGCGTTCGGAAACAGCCATTGGTCAAAACCCGGTGTCGGTGGCCTACGCGTCGGTGAGTCTTGCAGAACAGATTTTTTCCGATTTGAAAAAAGCCCGCGCGCTATTGATTGGCGCCGGTGAAACCATCGAGTTGGTGGCGCGACATCTGCGCGACAAGCAGATCGGTTCGATCACCGTTGCCAACCGCACACTGAGTCGAGCCCAGGAGCTGGCCGCCGATTTTGCCGCCGATGCCATTCTGTTGTCGGATATTCATGACTACCTGCCCCATGCGGATATTGTTATCTCGTCAACCGCCAGCCAACTGCCTGTACTGGGTAAGGGTGCGGTGGAATCGGCGCTGAAAAAGCGCAAGCACAAGCCGATCTTTATGGTTGATATTGCCGTGCCTCGGGATATTGAACCCGAGGTGGAAACCCTCGACGACGTCTACCTTTATACAGTTGACGATCTGCAGGAAGTGATTCAGGACAATCTGCGTGCGCGGCAATCGGCAGCGAATCTGGCCCAGGGCATTATCGATCAGGAAGCGGACAGCTGGTCACGCCAACAGCGCTCGCTGGCGGTGGTGGATACCATTCGCGCCTTTCGCGACAGCGTTGAAAAAATCCGCGATGAAGAAGTGGGCAAGGCGCTGCAGTCTCTGCAGCGCGGTCAGGATTCGGAATCGGTTATCGAGACGCTGGCACGCAATCTGACCAACAAACTAATGCACAAACCGACCACCAAACTCAAACAGGCCAGTGAGGAGGGGCGTGACGATACCATCAACGCCACCCAGGATCTGTTTGGCCTCGACAAGAAGCGTTAGCGCCGTTCACACGCTAATAACAGCTTTGGTAATCACAGCTCAGGCAACAGCCCACTCTTAAGTTAAACTTTTATTCCGCTATCACAGCGACACAACCAGATTTGGACAGGCAATGAAGGCATCAATTCTCTCAAAATTAGAGCATCTCTCGGAACGCTACGAAGAGGTCGGCGCGCTGCTCAGTGACGGCGATATTATCAGCGATCAAAATCGCTTCCGTGAGCTCTCCAAAGAGTACGCGGAACTCGAGCCGGTGGTGAAGAGCTACCGCGACTATCTCGGCGTGCTGGGTAATATCGATGAAGCGAAATTACTGCTTAAGGACGACGATGCCGAGATGCGCGAAATGGGCCAGGAAGAACTGCGCAGCAGTGAAACCCAGCGCGACGAACTGGAGCTGGAGCTGCAAAAACTGTTGCTGCCCAAAGACCCCAAAGATTCGAAAAATGTGTTTCTTGAAATTCGCGCTGGAACCGGTGGTGACGAGGCCGCGATTTTCTCTGGCGATCTGTTTCGCATGTACAGCAAATACGCCGAGACTCAGCGTTGGCAGGTCGAGGTGATCAGCGAGAGCAGCGGCGATCACGGTGGCTACAAGGAAATTATCGCGCGCATTATCGGTCAGGGCGTCTATTCCAGACTCAAGTTTGAATCCGGCGCGCACCGGGTGCAGCGGGTGCCAGAGACCGAATCCCAGGGGCGCATTCATACCTCTGCCTGCACTGTTGCGGTGATGGCTGAAGCGGACGAAAAAGATGCCATTGAAATTAATAAGGCCGACCTGCGGGTGGATACCTTCCGTGCCTCCGGCTCCGGTGGTCAGCACGTTAACAAAACCGACTCGGCGATTCGTCTCACCCACTTGCCAACAGGTCTGGTGGTGGAATGTCAGGATGAGCGCTCGCAGCATAAAAATCGCGCCAAGGCGATGTCGGTGTTGCAGGCTCGATTGACCGCGGCACAGGATGAGGCGGTGGCCCGGGAACAGTCGGATCAGCGCAAGAGTTTGGTTGGCAGCGGCGATCGCTCGGAGCGCATTCGCACCTACAACTTTCCCCAGGGCCGGGTCACAGATCATCGCATTAACCTGACGCTGTACAAGCTGGGTGAAGTGATGGAGGGTTCCCTGGATGAGGTGATCAAGCCATTGGTCAATGAATTCCAGGCCGAGCAGCTCGCCAGTCTGTCTGATTGATCAATTGCTCCAGTCGATGACCATTACCCAGTTACTTCAGGCCGCTGTTCAGGCCAACCGGCACAGCGACACTGCGTGGCTGGATGCCGAACTGTTGCTCTGCTCGGTGCTGGGGGTGGCGCGCAGCTTTTTAAAAACCTGGCCGGATCGTCAGCTCGAAGAAGCTGATCGCCAGCACTTTGACACCCTGTTGCAGAGACGCCTGGCCGGCGAGCCGGTGGCCTATCTGATCGGCACACAGGGATTCTGGACACTGGAGCTGGAAGTCTCTGCAGCCACCTTGATTCCGCGTCCGGAAACCGAACTGCTGGTGGAAACCGCTCTTGAACTGCCATTGGCTGCCGATGCCACTGTGCTCGATCTGGGCACCGGCACCGGCGCCATTGCACTGGCGTTGGCCAGCGAGCGCAACCTGTGGCGTGTGACCGCGGTGGATCTACAGCCTCAGGCGGTGGAGCTGGCCGAGCGCAACCGTCAGCGCTACCAGCTGGATAATGTGACGCTGTTTACCAGCAGTTGGTTTAATGATATTCCGGCTCAACAGTTTGATCTGATTGTTAGCAACCCGCCCTATATTGAGCGGGATGACCCGCATCTGAGTCAGGGCGATGTGCGCTTTGAGCCGGCCTCGGCACTGGTCTCTGGTAGTGATGGACTGAATGATTTGCGCTTGCTTTGCCAGCGCAGTGGCGACTTTCTCAAACCCGGTGGCTGGTTGATGGTGGAGCACGGTTATCAGCAGGGCGCTGCTGTGCGCGAGCTGTTTGCAGCGGGCGGCTTTGCCGGGATAGAGACGCGCTGTGATCTCAATGGTCTGGAGCGAATGACTTTGGGCAGCTATCCAGAAACTAAAACTTAGAGATTAGAAGTTAGAGATTAAAAGTTAGAGATTGGCCATCGCCCTGATTTTGGCTTTCGAAACAATATTCCAGCGCGTGATCAGACCGATCGCGGCTGAGCCAGCGCCGATAACTGTCCCCACCCAAAAACCGTAGACGCCCAGGGGTTCACCCCAAAGGTCGGTAAGCGCCAGACTGTAGGCAACTGGAAAGGCGATACCCCAGAAGGCGATCACCTGGATCAGCAACGGCAGGCGCACATCTTTGTAGCCGCGCAGCGCGCCGCTGGCGAGCATCTGTAAACAATCCATCGAACCCAGCAGGGCGGCAAAAAGAAACAGGTTGGCGGCAATAGCCTGCACATTGGGGTCGGGGCTGAACAGCCGCGCCAGATCCTCGCGCAGCGTGATCTTCAGGACCGCCATTAACAGGCCCAGCAAAAACACCATTTTGAACCCGACCAGACAGTAGCGGCGCGCCAGTTTGGGATCGCCGGCGCCCTCGGCCAGGGCCACCTTAATGGTCAGCGCCTGGGCAACCCCGAGCGGAACCATATAGGCCAGCGAGTCGATATTTATCGCGATGGCGTGGGCGCCGACCACATCCGAACCCAGATGGGCAATAAACAGCGGGATGGCGGCAAAGAAACCGATTTCTGCGGCAATATTTAATGAGATGGGAATGCCCAGGCGCAGGATATTAATAATTGCCGCGGCGTTGGCGCGGGCAAATTCACTGTACAGTTGCAGCGCCCGCATGGTGTGGGAGCGCTGCGCATAAATGACCATGCAGATCATCAGAAAAGCCATCACCGTGGCGGTTGCCCAGGCGGCGCCTTCACCGCCCATGGCCGGGAAACCAAACTTGCCCAGCACCAGTGCATAGTCGAGCAGAATATTAAGAAAAAAGGCCGCGCCGTTAAAAATCATTACCGGGCGGATATCGCCCATTCCCTCAAAGGCACTGCGAAAGGCAAAGAATGCCGGGAACACTGCGCCGGTAAACAGAAACGGAATCATATAGCGGCGGCCGATATCATAAACTCGATCAGGGATATCCAGGATGCCGAGAATGGCGATGCCGCCGACAATCGCGGCAACCGCAATCACGCCAACCGGCAGTGCCAGCCACAGTGACTGCTGAAACTGGAAACGCACCAGATGATGATTGCCCGCACCCCAGTGATTGCCGATTAATGGGCTATTGCCAATCATAATGCCGATAACCAGCAGATTGATCATCGACCAGATGCTGCCGCCCAGTTGAACTGCGGCGAGATCGTCGGCACTGACCTGACCAGCCATATAAATGTCGGTCACCGTCATGCCGACCACAGCGATCTGCCCGAGAATCAGGGGGCCTGCGAGTGCCCAAAGCTGGGCCGCATTTTTCAGAAAGGTAGAGTTCTTATTGGCTGGCATTTTATCGTTAGGCTCTTATAGAACACTATTCTCGGTTAATGGCCCTCGCAAAGCGAGCAAAAAACAGATTGGGGTCAGAGAATAATCAAGACAGCAAATCCCGGTGGCTGAGGAGGAGGAATTTTTCAGCCGGGCGGCAATCTAAACTGCGTCTGTGGGAGTGAGCGACTAGACTTACAGGCTGAAGTTACAAGAATTTACAAGCTGAATTTACAAGCTAAGGTTACAAGCTAAGGTTACAAGCTAAAGCGAACCAATATCCACGGGGCAATTTTTAGAAAAATTCGAAGGAGTGACTGCTATGCAACGCATAATTCTCTGGTACAACCTCTGTCTTTCCAAATTACAGTGCATCGATTGGCTCGGGCCTCTGGCTCTGCGTCTCTATCTGGCGCCGATTTTTATTGGTGCCGGCCTGCACAAGTTTGCCAACTGGGACAGTATGGTGGCCTGGTTTGGCAATCCGGACTGGGGTTTGGGGTTGCCTCTGCCGGGCTTGATGGTGCTGCTGGCTGCCGGCGCGGAACTGATCGGCGGTCTGGCTCTGGTGGTTGGTCTTGCCACCAGGCTGGTGGTAATTCCGCTTATGTTTACCATGCTGGTGGCCGCGGCAACTACCCACTGGGACAATGGCTGGTTTGCCATTGCGCCGGGCGACCCCAATACCAGCACCGCGAAAGTGTTGGCGATGGTCGGCATCCCCGCGGCCGAGCGAAGTCTCGAAAACAGTGAAGGCGTTGGCGAGCGCCTGCAAGCGGCGCGAGATTTGCTGCAGACCCACGGCAATTACGCCTGGCTGTCAGAGAAGGGCCCATTTGTGATTTTAAACAATGGCATCGAGTTTGCCGCCACTTACTTTATTATGCTGCTGACGTTGTTGTTTGCCGGGGGCGGGCGCTGGTGCAGCCTCGATTACTGGCTCGGCAGGCGTCTGGGTATCAAAGGCTCGTAGTGGTTGGTTTGGCTCGTAGCGCACCCGGATTCGGCGGAGCGGACGATTAAAGCGAACGGTTCGCCGACAATTCTGCTACACTCTGCGCGCAAATATGTGTGGGCTGCCGCTTCAGTTGGTTTATTACAAATAATTGGCATTATCGGCGGCCCGCAAAAACCTGGTATTAATCGCCTTCCAATTGCTGTTAATGACTGATAACAGGTGTTAACCACCTCATAAAATGTGTGCTAAATCTTGACTGAATCTAACTCTTCACCGAATTCATCGCCTGACAACGAAACCAAAAAATCAACTGTCCGTGGACCCAGACGTCGCGGCCGCAGTGACAAACGCAGCAGCGGCAAGCAGCCGTGGAGTCTCGACCAGTTTGTGGTTGAAGCGCAGGAGGGCAAAGTTCGCTTTCATGATTTCGATTTGCCACTGCCATTGATGCAGGGTATTCAAAGTGCCGGATTTGAATATTGCACACCGATTCAGGGCGCATCACTGCCCCACACTCTGCGCGGCCACGATATGGTCGGCAAGGCGCAGACCGGAACCGGCAAAACCGCCGCCTTCCTGGTCAGCATTATCAATGATCTGCTCAAGCATCCGATTGATGACGAACGCTATATTGGCGAAGCCCGCGCACTGATTCTGGCGCCGACTCGCGAGTTGGCGATTCAGATTGGCGACGATGCCGAACAGTTGGTCAAGCATACCGACCTCAAGGTTCACACTCTGGTTGGTGGTATGGATTACGCACGCCAGCTGCAAAAAATTAATCGTTCCCACTGCGATATTCTGGTCGGCACGCCGGGACGTCTGCTGGACTTTGTCAGCAACAAGGATATTCACCTCGATCAGGTTGAAGTGCTGGTTATCGACGAAGCGGATCGTATGCTGGATATGGGCTTTATTCCGCAAGTGCGTCGTTTGGTGCGCGCCACGCCAGAGAAGCAAGACCGTCAGACGCTGCTGTTTTCCGCCACCTTTACCGATGATATTGTGCGCCTCTCGGAGCAGTGGACCGATAAGCCGGTGAGGCTGGAGATGGAGCCCGAGCGCGTCGCCACCGACACGGTTGAGCAGAAGATCTTTATTACCACCGCCAGCGAAAAATTTGCCCTGCTAAAAAATATTCTCAAAAGCGACGGGGTGGACAGTGTGATGGTGTTTGCCAATCGCCGTGATATTTGCCGCACACTCTACGAGCGGCTGAAAAAACAGGGCTTTAAAGTGGGCCTGATCGCCGGTGATGTGCCCCAGGCGCGACGTATGAAAACCCTTGAAGCATTCAAGAGTGGCGCGATCAAAGTGATGGTGGCTACGGATGTTGCCGGTCGGGGAATTCATGTCAATGGCGTCAGCCATGTGGTCAACTTTACCCTGCCGGAAGAGCCGGAAGATTATGTTCACCGTATTGGCCGCACTGGCCGCGCGGGAGAAACTGGCACCTCAATCAGCTTTGCCTGTGAAGACGATGCCTTTTTGCTGGAGCCGATTGAAAAGTTGCTCGATATGAAGCTCTCTTGCACCATGCCGGACGAAGATCTGCTGGCCGACACACCCTGATTGTCGCAGGTTATTGTGGGGCCGCTATTTTTCCGGCCCCAACTCTCCAGACTCCAACTCTCCAGACTCTAACTCTCTAGACTCCAGCTCTCTGGACCAAAGCAATGCCCCGCCAATCACGCTGGCGGGCAGTAACAGCAGATTCACTATCGGAATCGCCGCCGCCGCCAGCGCCGCCAGGCCAAAGCTCAGTGAGATCAGGCGCTGACGTCGGGCGCGCTGCAGTACTTCGGCAAACATCAACCCGTCGCCATCAGCCGGATAATCCAGATATTGCAGCGCCAGCGACCAGGCCGCCCAGCTACCGGCAATCAGTGGCGCGACAATATTGATCAGCGGTAAAAAACTGACCACCAGGGTTACCAACATCACGCCGAGGGTGCGCGGCAACATATAACCGATAATCTGCAGTTCGCGGCGAAAGCTACGCCAGGCAGTGGCACAGAGTGCGGCACCGGTTGCATTGTACTCAGTGTCACCGCGCTCAATAGCCACAACCCGCTCGGCGATAATGCCGTAAAACGGTGAGCCAATCAGATTGGCCAGCAGGGTAAAGGTAAAACCGTATACCACCAGTGCCAGCAAGCCAAATAACAGCCAGATAACCCACACCAGCCACTGCAGCCAGTCCGGCACCGTGCTGATCAGCCAGTCGAGCCAGTCGTTGAGGTAGGCCGCGGCCGACCAGGTGGCGGTGGTGAAAAGCAGAATATTAATCAGAATCGGCAGTGCCACCAGCCAGCGAATCTGCGGGTGCCAAAGCAGGTTAAAGCCCTCTCTGATCAGGAATGGCGCAGCAATGGGTGAAAGTGGTCTGGACATTTTTTGATCACGGTTTACAAGTGGTGACTGCTATGCGGAATGGCGCATAATTCGCTGTTTCTGGCGATCCCAGTCGCGCTCTTTCTCATCCTGGCGCTTATCAAAATCGGCCTTGCCCTTGGCCAGCGCAATCTCGCATTTAACCAGATGATTTTTCCAATACATTGCGGTGCAGACACAGGTGTGCCCTTTCTGGTTCACGCCGGCCTCGAGTTTGTCCAGCTCGCGGCGGTTGAGCAACAGCTTTCGCGAGCGGATCGGTTCGGCGACATAATGGGTTGAGGCAGTTGGCAGCGGGGTGATATTGGTGCCAATCAGCCAGGCTTCGCCATTCTGCAGCAGCACATAGGTGTCGGTTAAATTGACCTTGCCCTCGCGCAGGCTTTTGACTTCCCAGCCCATCAGCGAAATGCCCGCTTCAAACTTGTCTTCGAGAAAATAGTTGTGCTTCGCCTTCTTGTTGAGAGCGATAGTGTTGGACTGGGCTTTGGGTTTCTTTTTCGTCATGGGCGCGATTATACGTTGACTGGACTGTTTAGCATAAGCAAATGCGCAGCCATTGCGCGCTTTTTCAGTAGGATCACCCTGAGGTTAGCGTTACAATTCTGAATCGGTTTTCTGGAGTGGATTATGGGCTTGCAACAAAAAGGAATGCATGGAACCTGGGCCAGTCGCTGGACATTTATTATGGCGGCCACGGGCTCCGCGGTAGGGCTGGGCAATATGTGGAAGTTCCCCTATGTTGCCGGCAACAATGGCGGCGGTGCTTTTGTGCTCGCCTACATTGGCTGTATTCTACTGATTGGTGTGCCGGTGATGATGGCCGAAGTGGCCATTGGTCGCCGCGGTCGCCAGAGCCCAATCAATGCCATGCGCGAGCTGGTCGCCGAGAGCGGTGTCAACTCCTCCTGGTCCTATATCGGCTGGCTCGGTGTGCTCGCCGGTCTGCTGATTATCTCTTTCTACGCGGTGATTGCCGGCTGGGCGCTGGAATATATCTTTGCCATGGCCTCCGGTGAGCTGAGCGGCGCAACCGGCGAGAGCGCCGCGGCTGTGTTTAATACGCTGTTGGCCGACCCCGGACGACTTATTTTCTGGCAGACGCTGTTTCTGATGCTCTGTGTTGGCGTGGTGATCGGCGGGGTTAAAAAAGGTCTCGGCGTGGCGGTAGAAATACTCATGCCGCTGCTGTTTGTGATGCTGGTGATACTGCTTGGCTTTAGCATTGTACGGGGCAATTTTCAGGCTGGCTGGGATTTCCTCTTTAATATTGATTTCAGTGCCCTGACCGGCCGCGGTGTGCTTGAGGCCATGGGCCAGGCATTCTTTACCCTGAGCATTGGTATGGGCGCGATTATGGCCTACGGCGCCTACATGCCGCAGAACGCCAATATCGGCAAAACCATTTTAACCGTGGCTTTCTTCGACAGTTTGGTGGCGATTATTTCCGGCCTGGTTATTTTCCCGATTGTGTTTGCCACCCCCGGCATTGAGCCCAGCGCCGGACCCGGCCTGATGTTTATCAGTTTGCCGGTGGCGTTTGGTAATATGCCCGGCGGTTTGCTAATCGGAGCGGTGTTTTTTGTGCTGGTCACCATTGCCGCCTGGAGCTCGGCGATTTCGCTGCTTGAGCCCGGCGTCGCCTGGTTGATCGAAGCGAAAAATATGACCAGGGTGCAGGCCAATCTGCTGATTGCCGGCGGCATCTGGGTGCTGGGTCTGGGCAGTGTCTTCTCTTTTAATATCTGGGCGGACTCAACGGTCGCCGGCTTTACCTTTTTCGACTTCCTTGACTTCCTCACCTCCAATGTGATGTTGCCGATATCCGGTTTGATGATCGCGCTGTTTGTCGGTTTTGTGATGCAACAGCAGCATGTCGATGACGAGATGCAGGGCTCCTCTGCGCTGATAATGCGCTGCTGGCGTTTTGCCCTGCGCTATGTGGCGCCGGTGGCGATTGTCGCGGTCTTTGTGTCGGGTATTTATGACAAATTTTTCTGATTTGTTTTGTCTTCAGTTGCCTGACATGAGGTTGCTTTGAATAAGGTGCAGCGTTCGGCTCTGGTGATGCATTCGGATCAGGCGATGTTTGATCTGGTCAATGACGTTGCCAGCTATCCGCTGTTTATGGATGGCTGTCAGGGCGCCGAGGTATTTGAGCAGAGCGATCAGTTGATGGTGGCGCGACTCGATTTAAAAAAGGCCGGCGTAAAGACCAGCTTTATGACCAGAAACAGCCTGTCCGCGCCGGGCACTATTGAAATGCGTCTTGAGGACGGGCCATTTAAAGCACTGCGTGGTGTCTGGCAGTTTAAGGCGCTCAGTGCCGAGGCCTGCAAGGTGAGTCTGGATCTGGAATTTGAATTTAACAATGTGGCGATGAGCATGGCGGCATCAAAGCTGTTTGCCGGTATGGCCAATGATCTGGTCGACTCGCTCTGTCGCCGCGCCGATCAGGTATACGGGAATAGTCAATGACGGACAATAAGATGATTGTGGTTGAAGTGGCCTATGCGCTGCCCGAGAAACAGAAACTAATTGAGCTGAAAGTGCCTCAGGGAACCACGGCTCTGCAGGCGGTTGAGCAGTCGGGCATTTTGCAGAGCTTTGCGGAGATCGATCTGGATAACTGCAAAATGGGTATCTTCTCTCAGGTGCTTGGCACCAAGGGGTTGCCTGAAGCGGGGGAATATCAGTTGCAGGAACGCGATCGCGTGGAGATATACCGGCCGCTGATTGCCGATCCCAAAGAGGTGCGACGCCGTCGCGCTGAGGAGGCAAAACTTAAAAAGCAACAGACTGATAATGAAGTGGATAGCGAATTGAAAAGCGAACCGAAAAGCGAATCATAGCCACAGGCCTGATTCACTGGTTGCTGGCCTGGCCTGAACTACTGCTCTGAACGGGGTACGGCGGTGCTGGGCAGATAGTCGCCGCTCATGCGTTCGAGCTTATCGTCTTTATCAAAGAAGATAGTCATCTGCTCCTGGGTCATTTTACCGTCCGATGCCTTGAGGCTATAGAAGTAATCCCAGCGTGACTGGTTGAAGGTGTCCGCGACCAGCGGGGTGCCGAGCACAAAGCGTACCTGAGACTTGGTCATGCCGGGGCGCAGTTTATCAATCATCTCCTGATCGACAATATTGCCCTGCTGTATAACAACCTTGTGCACTCCGGGAAATTTAACCCAACTACAGCCAGTGGCAAGAAGCGTTAAACTGATCAGGCAAATCTGAACTATTCGCATGTGTGGGGTTCCCGTTGGTTGTGCGAACGGGGATAATACCCAAAGCGACCAGTATAGAGAAGGGCTAAGCATGAATCAGGAAGATCAAGAACTAAAAAAAGTCGGCCTGAAAGTAACCCTGCCGAGAATAAAGATTCTACAGATCCTGGAAAACTGCAACGATCGTCATATGACCGCCGAAGATATTTATCAGGCGCTGCGCGATTCTGACGGAGATGTGGGCATTGCCACGGTCTATCGGGTGCTGACCCAGTTTGAAGCTGCCGGTCTGGTCGAGCGCCACAACTTTGACAATGGCCCGGCCATCTATGAGATTGATCGCGGCGAGCACCACGACCATATGGTCTGCACCGAAACCAGCAAGGTAATCGAATTCCACGACGCGGAGATTGAAGCGCTGCAGGAGCGAATTGCGGCCAAGCACGGTTATCAACTGGTTGGCCACAGTCTGGTATTGTACGTAAAACCAAAAAACTAATATCGAAAGACGCCTGAACCGGGCGGATGGCTCGCCTGTGATGGTATGGCTGATGGTCTGGCAGAAAGTACTTTAAAATTCTCTTTTCTTGCGGCCCTCGCCATCGATAGCTTTCAATCGAATAAACAATAAGAACTATAAAAAATATGGCTAACACCACTCTCCAGCAAATCGAAAATTTTATCAACGCCTGGGCCGACTTTATGTGGAGCACACCGCTGGTGGTTCTGCTGGTCGGTGGCGGGTTATTCTTTATGTGTTATTCGCGGATGCGACCCTACCGCTATTTTGGTCATGCCATCGATCTGTTGCGCGGCAAGTTTAGCGACCCCAATGATCCGGGGCATATTCCCCATTCCCAGGCCCTGTCGACGGCGCTTTCCGGCACGCTGGGTCTGGGTAATATCGCCGGGGTCGCCATTGCGATCAGCATTGGTGGGCCTGGAGCGGTGTTCTGGATGTGGGTCACAGCGATTGTTGGCGTAGCCACCAAGTTTTATACCGCCTCGCTGGCGGTGATGTTTCGCGGCCATGACTCTCTTGGCGTGCTGCGCGGCGGACCTATGTACGTGATTATGCAGGGCATGGGCAAACGCTGGTATCCGCTGGCGGCACTGTTTGCAGTCGCCTGTATGATCGGTGCGTTGCCTATTTTTCAGGCCAACCAGTTTATCCAGTTGCTGCGCGACAGCGTCGCCATTCCCGCCGGTTGGGCCAGTGCCGATGATCACTTCAGTTTCGATTTCTTTGCCAGCCTCGGCGTGGCGGTTCTGGTTACTCTGGTGGTGATGGGGCGTATTGAGCGTATTGGCCGTCTCACTGTGCGGCTGGTGCCGACTATGGTGATCCTCTATCTGGCGATGACAGCAGTGGTGCTGTGGACTTACAGCAGTGATATCCCGGCGGTATTGTGGTTGATTATCAGCGATGCCTTTAGCGGTGAAGCCGCGGCGGGTGGTTCCGTGGGTGCGGTGATTTTGCTTGGCGTGCGCCGCGGCGCCTTTTCCAATGAAGCTGGTATTGGCACTGAGTCCATGGCCCATGGGGCAGCTAAAACCACTCAGCCGATCCGCGAGGGCATTGTGGCCATGGTGGGTCCGGTGATCGACACGCTGGTGGTCTGCACCTGCACCGCGTTGATTATTTTGCTCACTGGTGTCTGGCAGACCGATGCCGGACTTGAGGGGGTGTCGCTGACTGCCCGCGCCATTGAGCAGGTATTTCCGGTGACCGGTCTCTATCTGCTGTTGATAATGGTTGGCATGCTGAGTTTCAGTACCATGATCAGCATGTGGTTTTACGGCATTAAAAGTGCGGGTTTTTTGCTTGGGGCAGAACGCGAGCACTACTACACGCCGGTGTTTATCAGCCTGATTGTGATAGGCGCGGTGGTCTCGATGAATATTGTTAACGGTCTGATGCTGGGTGCCTATGCCACCATGGCGATCCCGACCATGATTTCAACTCTGGTGCTTGCGCCCAAGGTTAATCAGGCGGCAAAAGTGTATTTTGCCGCGCTTCGCAATAACCGTGGTAACAAGGCTGGCTAACCGGGAATTGGCTAAGCGCTAAAGCAGCTTTTCGATATCCGTGGCAATCACATTGGGCTTGCGGATCGGCGCGTAGCGCTTGACTACGGCGCCCTGGCGGTCGACAAGAAACTTGGTGAAGTTCCATTTGATATTGCTGTTGAAAACGCCGCCGGCCTGAGCTTTTAAAAAGCCATACAGGGCGTGCTGATCACTGCCATTGACGTTGAGCTTGCCCATCACTGGAAAGCTGACGCCGTAATTCAGCTGACAAAATTCCTGAACCTCGGCATTGGAGCCCGGCTCCTGTGCGCCAAACTGATTGCATGGCAGTGCCAGCACCACCAGACCGCGCTCGCTGTATTGATCGTGCAGTTGCTGCAATTGCGCGTACTGCGGGGTAAAGCCGCATTTGCTGGCGGTGTTGACGATCAACAGTACCTTGTCGCGATAGTCCTGCAGAGAGACCGGATTGCCGCTGCTGTCGGCAACGGTGAAATCGTAAATTGATTGTTCAGTCATTTTTTTCTCGTTTTTTAATTGTTGTTATTAGGATTATTTTGGTGGTGGTTGTGACGGTTGTTTTGTTGGCAGATATTTCAACACCTATTTAAAACAGTGCTCCGCCGCAGGGAAACTTCCCGCGCGCACCGCATCACCGTAGGCGGTAATTGCATCCTGAATACTGTCGTGCTCCTCTAGGAAGTTCCTGGAGAAGCGCGGCAGACGCTGGGAGATGCCGAGCATATCGTGCAACACCAGCACCTGGGCGTCTGTATCCGGTCCGGCGCCAATGCCGATAACCGGAATCCGCAGTGACTCGGAGAGCAGCTTGCCCAGTGCCGAGGGCACGCATTCAACTACGATCAGTTCGGCGCCAGCCTCTTCCAGAGCCTGGGCGTCGGCGATCATCTGTTCCGCGGCCTGATCTTCTTTGCCCTGCACTTTATAACCGCCGAGTTTGTGCACCGATTGTGGTGTAAGGCCGACGTGTCCGCACACTGGAATTCCGCGCTCGCTGAGCAGCTGAACAGTGTCGGCTAGCCAGGCGCCGCCCTCCAGCTTGACCATCTGCGCGCCCGCCTGCATCAGAATGGCGGCATTGTCCATCGCCTGCAGTTCACTGGCGTAGCTCATAAAGGGCATATCGGTGATCAACAGCGCACGGTTATTGCCGCGTTTGACGGCAGCGGTGTGATAGGCCATTTCATCGACGGTTACCGGAATGGTGCTGTCGCGACCCTGCACCACATTGCCCAGTGAGTCGCCGACCAGAACCACTTCGATCTCGGCGTTTTCAATCAACTTGGAGAAGGTGAAATCATAGGCGGTGAGCACGGCGAATTTTTCGCCATTGGCTTTCATCGTCGCAAGACTGCTGATGGTTGTTGTTTTCATGGTGCGGTCTGTGCCTCAGTATCGTCCCGAGAGGTGATTATAGCGAGCTTTTACTGCAGTGGGTGAGGATTGTAATAATGCCGCCCGGAACTGATTTGGAGCATATATTCGACCAGATTGTGATAGTCGCGCTCACCTTCGGCAAGGTTGATGGCCTCGGTGTTGACGATCAGTAGCGGGGTGTCGTCGTAGTAATAGAAAAACTGCGTGTAGGCGTCATTCAGCTGCTGCAGATAGCTAAGCTCAATGGTTTTCTCGCTGGGCAGACCGCGCATCTGCACCCGCTCGTAGAGCGTTTCGGTCGAGGCCTGCAGATAGACGACCAGGTCAGGTTTCGGCAGGTCGGTAATAATATTGTCGTAGACGGTTTGATAGAGGCGAAACTCGTCGTCATCGAGGGTGATTTTGGCAAACAGCGGATCTTTTTCGATAACAAAATCTGAAATGCGCACCTGCTGGAAAATATCACCCTGACGCAGGTCCTGCAGTTTACGCATGCGCTGGAATAGAAAGAACAGCTGGGTTGGCAGCGCATTGCCGCGACGATCTTTGTAGAAGCGCTCGAGAAATGGATTTTCCTCTGCATCTTCAAGCAGTGTTTCATAATTAAAAGAGTGCGCCAGACGTTTTGCCAGGGTGGTCTTGCCGATGCCGATTGGCCCTTCTATGGCAATGTATTGCGGGATCGAGACTTTGGATAGATCGATGTTAAATTCGCTGAGAATGGTCTGTTCCACACTGCGCTCCGAAACTGCTCGCCGAAAAAATAACCGCTACAAAACACCTGTCGCAAGCTAAATGGTCATTATGTTATTGATCAGTTGAATCCGCTTTGACGATACCTTCCCGGGAGCAGTTTGCCAAGAGTTGCGCCACAGTTTTTCCACTCGGCAGCATAAGGTTTGCATTGAGATCGGCCAGCGGAACCAGCACAAAGGCGCGTTCACCCATCAAGCGGTGGGGGATGGTCAGCCGCTCGCTGTCGAGCACAATATTGTCGTAGAGCAGTATGTCCAGATCCAGCGTGCGCGGGCCCCAGTGAATGTCGCGCTGCCGGTTCTGTTGCTGCTCTATCCGCTGCAGGGCGTCGAGCAGCGCTAACGGTGCCAGCGCGGTGCGCAGTTGTGCCGCGGCATTGATAAAGTCCGGTTGCTCGGGGCCAATTGGCGGGGTGCGGTAGCGATGGGAGACCGCCAGCAGTTCTATTTCAGAGTGCTGCGCCAGGCTTTCAAGCGCACAGTCCAACTGGCGCTGGGGATTGTTCAGATTGCTGCCAAGGGCAATATAGACCTCGGCCATCAGTTTGACGAATCAGCCGCGGGTTTGGCATTGCGTCGTCGTCGGCGTTTCTGTGGTCGGCGCGCTCCGGTTGTCACCTGGTCGGCCATCTGCTGACGACTTTCGCTGTTTGCCTGCTGATAGTCGGTCCACCACTGGCCGAGTCCACCGAGATCTTCACCGGACTGTTCACGCAGCAGCACAAAATCATAGGCCGCCCGAAAGCGCGGGTGCTCGGCCAGGCGCTTGGCGCGATTGCCACTGCGACGGTTGAGATGCAGCTGCAAATCCCAGATCTCGCGCATGGGAATGGTAAAGCGCTTGGGAATGGCGGTGACCGGAATCTGGTTGAGAATAATTTCGCCAGCGGCTTTGCTCAGCGCATAGGGTGGCGAGTTGCCATTTTTTTCATAGTTTTTTGCCAGCCGCTGTACCGCGGGCCAGAGCAGGGCGGCATAGATAAAGGCCGGGGTCACACGCTGCTCTTCGAGAATACGCTGGTCGGTGTTGATCAGTGCCTGCGACACCAGTTTCATCGGTATGCCCTGGCGGTCGTTAAGCATCGGCGCCAACTGCGGCACTATATGGTCAAAGAGTTTGTACTCCAGCAGCAGCTTGAAGGTCTCCAGCCCCTGACCACTCATAAACAGTTTCAGGGTTTCATCAAACAATCGCGGTGGCGATACCTGCTGCAGATCGGCGGCGCGGTGCTTCATCGGTGTTGCTGTTTGCGGTTCGATATCGAAACCGAGCTTGGCGGCAAAGTGTACCGACGCGTTGGCGTGCGCGCTCATGCCCAAATCCAACACCA